>NZ_JBFRNC010000003.1:0-249673 GCF_041470825.1 Vibrio sp. 10N.261.55.A10
GAAACGACGTCTTTTGGTGGTAACAAGCTGCTTAACGGTACTCACGGTACTAAATCATTCCAAATCGGTGCGGATAACGGTGAAGCTGTAATGCTTCAACTGAAAGACATGCGCTCTGATAACGCTCAGATGGGTGGTAAGAGCTACCAAACTGAGAACGCGAAAGACAAAGACTGGAACGTTCAAGCGGGCTCTAACGACCTAAAACTGTCGTTCACTGACAACTTCGGCCAAGCACAAGAAATCGACATCAGCGCAAAAGCGGGTGATGACATCGAAGAGCTAGCGACTTACATCAACGGTCAACAAGATTCTGTTAAAGCGTCTGTTACTGAAGACGGCAAGCTACAAATGTTCACAGGCAACAACAAAGTGAGCGGCGATGTGTCTTTCTCTGGCGGTCTTGCGGGCGAGCTAGGTATTCAAGCAGCTAAAGACGTAACGGTTGATACTATCGACGTAACATCTGTTGGCGGCGCACAAGAGTCTGTAGCAGTAATCGATGCGGCCCTTAAGTATGTAGACAGTCACCGTGCTGAGCTAGGTGCTTTCCAAAACCGTTTCGACCACGCTATCAGCAACTTAGACAACATTAACGAGAACGTTAACGCATCTAAGAGCCGTATTAAAGATACCGACTTCGCGAAAGAAACGACTCAGATGACTAAGTCTCAGATCCTTTCTCAAGCTTCAAGCTCGATTCTTGCTCAAGCGAAGCAAGCACCGAACTCGGCACTTAGCCTACTAGGTTAATCGATTGAAAAGCCACGTTGACCGATAGTGTTGACGTTAGGCTTTCACAAATTAGCTCGTGGTGAGAGATGAGCGCTAAACAGACCCAGCTTCGGCTGGGTTTTTTATTGCCTGAAATTTGGAGAAGAGAGGGGAGTTGTGGTGTTGGTAGTTGATTGGAAAGCGAGATTCCCTATCACGTTCGTGCCTCACTGTAGGGAATGACGGGAGTTGGGTATTGGTGACTCTATAGCTAACTGTATAGAAGAGGTCGGTTTGAGTAACAATCACTCAGGCTTAAACCATAGTGTTTAATCGTCATCCCAGAATCGAACCGAGCGAGATGTCAGGGATCTCTGTTCGTGAGAGGCCCAAAGAAGAAGGGGATTTGTAGTTGTTAGGTATAAGGCCAAAGCGGCTGGTAATCTGGCATTAGAACTATATAGCAGGCACAAAAAACGCCACCCTTAGGTAGCGTTTTAATTAAAGCAGATAAGTAATCGAGATTACTTAGTTACTTTAAGAACTGGAGTTTCGCCAACAGTTACAGAACCAGAAAGCTTGTTCAGCTCTTTGATTTCGTCCATGTTAGAGATAACAACTGGAGTAAGCGTAGATTTTGCTTTCTCTTCTAGAAGCGCTAGGTCGAAAGTGATGATAGTGTCACCAGCTTTAACAGATTGACCTTCTTCAGCTACACGAGTGAAGCCTTCGCCTTTAAGTTCAACAGTATCGATACCGAAGTGAACGAAAAGCTCAACACCGTCGTCAGACTCGATAGAGAATGCGTGGTTAGTTTCGAAGATCTTACCGATAGTACCGTTAACTGGAGCTACCATTTTGTCGCCAGCTGGTTTGATCGCGATGCCGTCACCAACGATTTTTTCAGCGAAAACTACATCTGGCACATCTTCGATGTTTACGATTTCACCAGAAAGAGGTGCGATGATTTCGATTGCACCAGCATCAGCGCTGTCATCAGATACAAGCTTTTTCAGTTTGTCAAACAGACCCATTGTGTCATGCTCCTAACGTTTAGTTTTATTCTGTAGAATATACTATACCAATCTAACAAATTAGACGACTATTTTTAGCCGTCTAACGTTATTAAGCGATTGGCGATTACTGAGTTTTCTCAGCGATGAACTTTTCTACGCAAGCTTCAATTTCAGCAGCTGTTGGTAGAGATAGTGCTTCGTCAGCCATAGCTTTAACTTCAGCGAAGTTAGAGTTACGGATTACTTTCTTAACTTTAGGGATAGAGATACCGCTCATAGAGAACTCATCTAGACCCATACCAAGTAGAAGTAGCGTTGCACGCTCATCACCAGCAAGCTCACCACACATACCAGTCCACTTACCTTCAGCGTGTGATGCGTCGATCACTTGCTTGATTACTGTAAGAACAGCAGGAGATAGTGGGTTGTATAGGTGAGAAATCATTTCGTTACCACGGTCTACCGCAAGAGTGTATTGCGTTAGGTCGTTAGTACCGATAGAGAAGAAAGAAACTTCTTTCGCGAGGTGGTGTGCGATTGCAGCAGCAGCTGGAGTCTCAACCATTACGCCGATTTCGATTTCTTCATCGAAAGCTAGGCCTTCAGCGCGAAGTTCAACTTTGTACTCTTCGATTGCTTTTTTCAGTTCACGGATCTCTTCAACAGAAATGATCATTGGGAACATGATACGTAGTTTACCGTGTGCAGACGCACGTAGGATGCCACGTAGTTGGTCACGTAGGATTTCACGACGATCCAAGCTGATACGTACTGCACGCCAGCCTAGGAACGGGTTCATCTCTTGTGGAAGGTCCATGTATGGTAGGTCTTTGTCGCCACCGATATCCATAGTACGGATAATCACTGACTCGCCTTCCATTGCTTCTGCTACTTCTTTGTAAGCAACGTATTGCTCTTCTTCAGTAGGAAGCGCGTCACGGTCCATAAATAGGAATTCAGTACGGTACAGACCAACGCCTTCACCGCCGTTACGCAGGATACCGTCACAGTCTTTTACTGTACCGATGTTGCCACAAACTTCTACACGGTGACCGTCTAGAGTTTCAGCGTGTAAATCTTTTAGTTTTGCTAGTTCAGCCGCTTCTGCTTCGAAATCTGCTTTGATTTTCTTAGCTTCTGCTAGTTCTGCTTCAGAAGGGTTGATGATGATCTTGTTGTTCATCGCGTCTAGCACAAGCATGTCGCCGTTCTTAACTTGCTTAGTGATATCGTTAGTACCAACGATAGCTGGAAGCTCAAGAGAACGTGCCATGATTGAAGTATGAGATGTACGACCGCCGATGTCACAAGCGAAACCAAGAACGTAGTCTAGGTTGATTTGTGCAGTTTCAGATGGCGTTAGGTCGTAAGCTACTAGGATAACTTCTTCATTGATATCTGCTAGAGATACAATGTTGATGCCTAGAGCATTTTTAACGAAACGAGTACCGATATCACGGATATCAGTTGCACGTTCTTTTAGGTACTCATCATCAAGAGACTCTAGTGCAACAGCTTGCTCTTCGATCACAGTGTGGATCGCGTTGTCTGCGTGCATTTTTTCTTTCTTGATGAGTGCTAAAATCTCTTCTTCTAGCTCTTCATCTTCAAGCAGCATGATGTGGCCTTCAAAGATTGCTTCTTTTTCTTCGCCAAAAGTTTCAAGTGCTTTTTGCTTAACAACTTCAAGCTGTTGAGAAGATTTGTTACGAGCGTCAAAGAAACGCTGTACTTCTGCTTCAACTTGGTCGTCAGAGATAGATTGAGTGTTTAGGACAATTTCATCTTCTTGAAGTAGTAGTGCTTTACCGAAAGCAATACCAGGAGATGCTAGGATGCCTGAAATCATAGCCTTACCTTAGTTGTTCAACTGTAAACGGGAGAGTGTGTGACTTTAAGTCGTCGACTAATGTCGCGCTTATTCCTATCTATTTCGAACAAAGCCACTTTGCTATGCAAAATGGCTTTGAAAGAAGGAGACCGTATTAGTGTAGTTGATCCATAAGAGCAACTAGGTGGTCTACTGCTTGCTGAGCTTGAGGACCTTCAGCTGAAATAGTAACGTTAGTACCTTTTACTAGGCCTAAAGTTTGTAGTTTGAACAGGCTTTTCGCGCTAGCGCTTTTGCCGTTAGAAGTCACTGTGATGTCAGCGTCGAAAGATTTTGCTTCTTTAACGAACTGTGCAGCTGGACGAGTGTGAAGACCGTTTTCTGCTGTGATTTCTACTTGCTTCTCGTACATTTTATATACCCCAATTAATTTATTTTTTGTAAGTTTGTAACCAGATTAGCTTAACTGCTTTAGCCCAAATGCGCTAGAGGCTAGTACGCCATGTTCGTGTTAGAACTTAGACTGGTTATAAATTTTTATCCAGCCATGGTCGTCTTTTGCTGAGTACTCATGACTTTCAGAATTTGTTTATTGCTTCTTTTATTTTGAAGCGAAAAATAAAACAGACCCGATATTACCAAAGGTGGGGCAGGGATCAACAAAAAAGCCCCTAAACGGGGCTTTTTTGGACGAAAAATTGATTTGACCACATATTATTGTTGGTTCTCTTTTTCCGTAAAGATGCCAGCAAATAGGGCTGTGCTTAGGTAACGCTCACCAGAGCTTGGTAGTACAGTAACGATAGTTTTTCCTGCAAATTCAGGTAGTTCGGCGATTCTGTTTGCTGCTACAACTGCCGCGCCAGATGAGATGCCTGCAAGAATACCTTCTTCTTTCATTAGGCGTTGAGCCATCTCAATCGCTTCTTCAGAAGTTACCGATTCAACACGGTCAATAATCTCTAAATCTAGGTTTCCAGGGATGAAACCTGCACCGATACCTTGAATTTTGTGTGGAGCTGGTTTGATTTCTTCACCTGCAAGTGCCTGTGCAATCACTGGAGACTCAGCCGGCTCAACCGCTACTGAAGTGATCGCTTTGCCTTTTTCACCTTTAATGTAACGACTTGTACCTGTGATAGTACCGCCCGTACCAACACCCGCTACAAACACGTCGATTTCGCCGTCTGTTGCTTCCCAAATTTCAGGACCAGTCGTTTGCTCGTGAATTTGTGGGTTGGCTGGGTTGTTGAACTGTTGAAGTAGTAGGTACTTGTCTGGGTCTGAAGCAACAATCTCTTCTGCTTTAGCAATCGCACCGTTCATACCTTTTGGTGCTTCAGTCAGCACTAGGTTTGCGCCAAGCGCTTTAAGCAGCTTACGACGTTCTAGGCTCATTGATTCAGGCATAGTTAGCGTTAGTTTGTAACCGCGTGCTGCTGCTACGAATGCAAGTGCAACACCTGTGTTACCACTGGTAGGTTCAACAAGCTCGATACCTGGCTTAAGCGTACCCGCTTTTTCTGCTTCCCAGATCATGTTTGAACCGATACGACATTTAACACTGAAGCTTGGGTTACGAGCTTCGATCTTAGCTAGGACGTTACCTTTGCTTACTTTGTTAAGGCGGACTAGAGGTGTGTTACCAATCGTTAGGGTGTTGTCTTCGTAGATCTTGCTCATGCGATATTCCTTCATTTAATGACAGAACTAAACGTAGTATATCAATCACTTTACCGTCTAGTGTCTTACGATGTTTATTCAGCTTGAATTTAGATTAAACAAGTTGAAAAAAAGGTAAAAGGATTAAAAAGTTATATCATATAGATATGTAGCAGAATTCACGCCTATCTTTATTGAAATCAGAACTTCAAAAAGATAGGCGAAACTAGGAAGTATAGGCGGGGTAATAGACGAGAATTATAGACGAGAACGCAGAGCTTGGTCTTTAAACTCAGCAACCCACATTGCCGTCGCGCCGCAAACGGCAACGGGCATTACGATCAGGTTTAGAATTGGAATTGTGGTGAACACAGAAACAAGCGCGCCAAAGCTGTAGCTCTTGCCTTGTTTTTGTTTCAAATTGTTTCTCATGTCATCAAATTTGATTTTATGGTTATCGAACGGGTAGTCGGCGTATTGAATCGCTAACATCCATGCTGTGAAAATGAACCATAAAAACGGAGCAACGGTTTGCCCTAGTGCTGGAATTAACAAAAGTAGGAATAAACCGATCGCTTTTGGCAGAATGTAGACAAGCTTGCGCCATTCTCTCGCTAATATACGTGGGGTATCTTTGAGGACATCAAGTAAACCATCGTCATTAACTTTTTTACCGCTCAACAACTCTTCAACTTTTTCCGCGAGTAAACCGTTGAACGGTGCGGCAATGAAGTTAGCGAGCGTGCTAAAGAAATACGAGAATGTGGCCAAGACGGTTAACACAAGTAATGGCCATAAAATGTATGACAACCACGACAAGAAACTTGGCAATGCACCAATCCAACCTTCAATCCAAGTGTTTAGGTTGGAGAAGATATAAAACAAGGCACCACCAACGAGTAACACGTTCGCGATAAGTGGCATTAGTACAAACTTACGAATGCTCGGTGATAAAGCGATTTTTATTCCGAAAATAAAATAGCCAAAGCCGGAGCGGGGAACAGATTCAATAGTCATATTTAAATTAGGTCACATGTGAATTTGGTTAAATAGCAAACATGTCTAGTGTACTCGACCGAAATTAAGAAAAAAAGCGTGGTGAAAATCACACCATGTAAGGAACTAATTGTATTAAGTTGTTCTAAAACAGTGGCTACTTTTGATAGAGTAGTGAGATTAGCCAAATTAACCCAACTTAGTGACAGCGTGTTTATAGCTAGTTGACTAAGAAAGCTGAGAGCGAAAAATGCAGGAATTGCGATTTGTACTCATTATTGTTGGCGCATTAGCTATCGCCGCATTATTGTTCCATGGTCTATGGACGAGTAAAAAAGAAGGGAAAGCAAAGTTTGGAGATAAGCCGCTCGGTAAGCTTGATAACGACAGCTTAGATGAAGCAGAAACTATTCCAAACCGTTCATTCGCCCCAGAAGATGATTTTGAGATAATCCGAAAAGAACGTAAAGAGCCGGATTTTGCTGTTTCACCCTCTGATACTGATCCGCTGATCGACTCAGATCCGCTAACAGCGCCACAAGCGAAAGAAGCTTACGAAGATGATATCGAATTAAATGATCTTCCTTCTTTCAGTGTTAAAGAAGAACCAGTTCAGATCGAGAGTGAACCTGAAGACATAAAAGAGGCCGCTGAGCCAGAGGTTCCAAGCTTTGAATTGACTGACGAGCAAAAAGAAAACCATGCTGGCTTTCAAGAGCAGTACGGTTCGTTTGAAGAAGCTTCTGATTCGGTTGTTACCGAGCCACTCGTTCCTAGTGAATCATTGACGCCAAGTGAACCGCTTGTTTCGAAAGAGGTCGTTGCTCCACAAAGTACATCGTCTGTTGAAGAAGCTAAGCCAGATGAAGAACTTGGCTTAGAAGTGATTGTTCTTAATGTTCACTGTGCAGGAGAAATCCCATTCGTAGGGACTGAACTTTTCCGCAGCATGGAGAATAACGGCCTAACTTATGGTGAGATGTCTATCTACCATTGCTTTGCACAATCTAGCGATGAGCCAAAAGTTATTTTCAGTGTTGCGAACATGATGCAGCCGGGAACTCTAGAACATGATGATCCCGCTGACTTTACAACGAAAGGTATTTCGTTCTTCATGACGCTGCCTTGTTACGGTCAAGCTGATCAGAACTTTAATGTAATGCTGAGTGCAGCTCAGAAAATTGCTGATGATATGGGCGGAAACGTTTTGGACGAGTCACGTAACTTAATGACACCTAATCGCTTGTCTGACTACCGTAAACAAATCAGAGATTTTATGACGGCAGCCAACGCCTAGCCGTCTTGTTTAGCCTTATAAATAATCTATATTTATAGAAAAGGGCTCCTAAGGGAGCCCTTTTTGATATTTCAATCACGACAGAGAATGATATGAAAGAATCGATTCAAGTTACCTTAGAGCAGTTAAGAGAAACTCTGCACTATCATGCCGTTCGTTATTACGTAGAAGATAGCCCTGAGATCCCTGATGTCGAGTACGATCGATTAATGCAGCAATTGCTAAAGATCGAAGAAGAGAACCCGGAGCTAGTGACGGTAGATTCTCCGAGCCAACGTGTTGGTGGTCAGCCTCTCGATGGTTTCACTCAAGTGACTCATGAGATCCCAATGCTTTCTCTGGATAATGCATTCTCTGATGAAGATTTGGATGCGTTTAATAAGCGTATGTCTGATAGAGCGCCAATGGCCAATCTTAAGACTTTCTGTTGTGAGCCTAAGCTTGATGGCTTAGCGGTAAGCCTACTCTATGTAAATGGCACCTTAGTTCAGGCAGCAACGCGTGGTGATGGCGCTACTGGCGAAAACATCACAGAAAACGTACGAACGATCAGCTCTATTCCGCTTAAGTTGCAAGGCGAAGGTTGGCCAGAACGGATTGAGGTTCGTGGTGAAGTGTTTATGCCAAAAGCAGGCTTCGATAAACTGAATGAGATGGCATTGAAGAAGGGCGACAAAGTTTTTGTTAACCCACGCAATGCCGCTGCAGGTAGCCTGCGTCAGCTTGACTCTCGCATTACAGCGAAACGTCCACTGGCTTTCTACGCATACAGTGTCGGTGTTGTGCAAGGTGCCGAGCTGTCAAATAGTCACTACCAACGTTTTTTGCAGCTGAAAGGCTGGGGTTTGCCAATGTGTCCTGAAACTAAGCAGCTAAGCTCGCTTGAGGACGTAAAAGCGTACTATCAAGATATTATGACTCGTCGTGATGCTCTGGCTTATGAGATTGACGGTGTGGTGATTAAGGTTGATGACATTGCCGCACAAGTCACTCTAGGCTTTGTTGCGCGAGCGCCGCGCTGGGCAATTGCTTATAAGTTCCCAGCTCAAGAAGAGATTACCCTGCTCAATGACGTTGAGTTTCAGGTGGGCCGTACTGGCGCTATTACGCCGGTTGCTAAACTGGAACCTATCTTCGTAGGCGGCGTGACGGTTAGTAATGCCACTTTACACAATGCCGATGAGATCGCTCGTTTAGGTGTGAAGGTAGGCGATAGCGTGATTATCCGTCGTGCCGGTGACGTTATTCCGCAAATTGTGGCTGTTGTACTAGATCGTCGCCCTGAAACGGCTAGAGACATTGTTTTCCCTGATGCTTGCCCTATATGTAACTCTGCAGTTGAACGTGTCGAAGGTGAGGCGGTAGCGCGTTGTACTGGTGGTTTAGTGTGTCAGGCACAGCGTAAAGAAGCGCTTAAGCACTTTGTGTCTAGAAAGGCGCTGGATGTTGATGGCCTTGGCGTAAAAGTGATAGAGCAGCTTGTCGACCGTGAAATGGTAGAAACTCCAGCCGATCTATTTAAGTTAAGTGCGGGCGTGATTACGGTTCTTGATCGAATGGGGCCTAAATCTGCACAGAATGTAGTGAGTGCGCTGAATAAAGCCAAAGACACGACATTAGCGCGTTTTCTTTATTCTTTAGGGATTCGCGAAGTGGGTGAAGCGACGGCTATGAACTTAGCTCAGCACTTTAAGACGTTGGAGTTGGTTCAAGCAGCCACTCATGAACAGTTGGTTGAAGTGTCAGATATTGGCGACATCGTAGCAAGTCACCTCACGAGCTTCTTCTCGCAGGAGAAAAACAGAGCTGTAGTCGAGCAGTTGCTAGAGCTTGGTGTTAACTGGCCTGTAATCGAAGCTGTTGCGGATGACCAAGATCTACCGTTAGAAGGTAAAGTGGTTGTGTTGACGGGTTCATTGTCGCAATTAGGTCGTAGTGAAGCGAAAGCCGCTTTGCAGGCTTTAGGTGCAAAAGTAACCGGTAGCGTGTCTAAGAAAACGGATATCTTATTCGCGGGTGAAGCCGCTGGTTCTAAACTGACTAAAGCACAAGATTTAGGTATCGAAATAAGAACAGAAGAAGATCTAATTGCACTTATTTCGTAAGTAAACCAAGGTAAAAAAAGCTCAAAAGCACTCCTTTAAAGGGAGTGCTTTTTTTGTGTCTGCTGCAAATTAGATGCCTTTTTAATTGTTGAGAATTTTGTACCTATACGAACTCTCAAAAAGGGACAGTGATGCCGCTCAACATTAATGAAATACCATTCTAGTTGTATCATAATTGCGAGTCATATCTATTTTTACAAAGTGATAATTACCTCAAGTTGTTGAATTTATTGGTATTGATTTTGTTTTGGTGAGGATTTTTCTATTTATCGATCTGGATCACTAAGTACCTATTAAATTTGCACCAACTCATATTTTTTTAGATGAAAATTAAGTTCTCATTGATCTTTTTGAGGGCGAAGTTAGTCTTAATGCCATGGATGCACATGATGTGTATAACCAGAAAGGAAATAGAGAATTCAGAGTTTAGGGTTCTCAAACAAGAAAAGGTATTTCTCTCTACGGCGGCCAACTTTAGGCGGGGAATATTCAAACAGCTATATCCATTTTTAGGAGTTTTATTCCATGGAAAACAAATTTTTTAAACGTACTCTACTAGGTGCAACGGTTGCACTTTTATCGACAGGCGTAATGGCGAAAGAAGTTGGTATCAACTCTGATTTCAACGTTGACGTATACGGTGTTGCAGCTATCTCTCTAGTTAACTACAACACGACTGATAACAATGACTCTAGCTCAGGTTACGCTGTAGAGAATGAATCTCGTATCGGCTTCCGTGCTCACAAAGATATGTTTGAAGACGTTACTATCACAATGCAGATCGAATCTGGCTACGTAGATAGCACAGACTGGTCTCACGGTGGCGTTTCAGGTGGTGTTCTAGGTTTCCGTGATACGTTCGTTGGTGCTTCTGGCTCTTGGGGTAACCTTCGTGTGGGTCGTGTTCTTACACCACTATACGAAATCGTCGACTGGCCATTCTCTAACCCTGGTTTAGGTTCTGTATTCGATTGGGGCGGCATCAACGGTCACTACGATCGTCAATCTAACCAAGTACGTTACGATTCAGCTAAATTTGGTGGTTTCTCTTTTGCAGCTTCTGTTGGTCGTGATGATAACGACAACGGTGGCGGTGCAGCGACTCGTGATGCAAACTTTGTTGGTGCAAGTGCTAAGTACAGCTTCGAAAAAGTAACATTCATGGGTGCGGTTGAATCTGGTACTCGTGTAGTAGCGGAGACTGGTGGTGAGTATGTTGTAGCTCAAGAAGACATTAAAGATGCAAACGGCAACGTAACTACGCCTAAAGGTGAAATTTACCTAACTGATACTGTAGCTGGTTACGATGACGATACATTCGCATACATCGTAGGTTTTGAAGCTAGTCTACCAGCTGGTTTCGGTATCGCAGCAGCATATAAAGGCGAAGAGCTAGATAACGGAATCCGTAAAGTGACTCAAGATTCTTACTCAATCATTGGTCAATACTGGAATGGTCCAATCGGTTTCAAACTAGGTTACGCAGCTAACCTTGAGTCTGAAACAAATGGTTCTAAAGATGCTAACTCAGACAGCAACACTATTTCTGGTCAGCTAATGGCTGTTCATAACGGTTTCGTACCTTACCTACGTGTAGCGGGTCGTACTGTTGGTGACGCTGATACAGATATCGTAACTCGCGTTGGTCTTGAGTACGGTTTCTAAGCTAGAATCTTTAGCTTAAACAGTTAGATAAAAATCAAAACGCTGGTAAATTTTGTTTGCCAGCGTTTTTCCATAGTGAACATAAGGAATTAGTCATAATGAATAAAGTTAGTGTAGTTGTATTATCATTATTTTTGGGAGCTTGTAGTTCACTCGATTCACAAAGTAATTTTGCAGACTCAGTTGCAGATGTACAGCCAAAAGGTGGTTACATTCAAGTGACTGGACAATCTTATGTAGCGGAAAGTAAAGCGAACGTCGGTGCTGATATCCTGAAATCGTCACTTTACTTTACATACAACAAAGAAGTAACACAGAACTCGGCTCCAGAATCTTCAATTATCATGGATGTGAGTTACTTCCAGAGCTATAAAGAATACGAAACCGTAAGCTTTTTTGGAAAGACGATAGACCTTGAAGAGAGACAGGTTCCAAGAGAGAGCTGCAGCGAACACTGCACAAAGACTCAATATATTGAATTTCCATTGAGCGAAGCTGACATTCAGCAAGCAAGACAAAAGAACTTAGAATTTACACTTGATGGACAAAACTCAGTAATGAGTACAACTTTCATTGTGCCGAAAGCGTATATCGACACAATTTATAACGGCGCAAATAATCATACAGCTATCGCTGTTGCTCCAGTAGCGGTGCCTGTTGCGGCTGTAGTTGCTGAAGAACCAAAAGCATCACAAGCACAAGAGATGGTGAATTACTGGTATGGTGAAGCAACCAAAGAAGAGCAAGCTGCAGTGACAGATTGGGCATTCAAGAATCGTAAGAACGCGAACCCAGCACCACTAGAAGGCTCAAAAGAGATCGAAATGGTTTCATACTGGTTCAACAAGCTAGATAGTGAAGAAAAATCTCAAACTATTATTTGGTTGTTAGAGCAAGAGTAAGCCTTTAACGTTACGCCCTAACTATGTTTTTCAACCGCAGTATTGTATAACAGCAGTACTGCGGTTTTTCATTTTAGGCTTACAGGTAAGATTGTGAATATTGGTGAAGTAGCGAAGCGTGTTGGTACAACAGCGAAATCCATTCGTTTTTACGAAAGTAAAGGCATGATGAGTCCTCCACATCGTTCAGAAAACGGCTATAGGCAATACGGCGAGATTCACATCGAACAGTTGGAGTTTGTACTAAGAGCTAAAATGGTTGGATTTACCCTTGATGAGTGTAAAGCACTAGTTGATTTGGCAATGAACCCCGATAGAGCAAGCTACGAGATAAAAAAGAAGGCAACGCAGAAGTTAGACGAAATAGAGTTGAAGCTTGCTGAATTAAATAAGATGAAAGCTCAACTGCAATCTTGGGTTCATGATTGCCCTGGTGATGCTTCAACGGAATGTCCTATCTTAAACAATTTATCTGGCCGCAGTTAGGTTATGTCAGCTAAAAAGAATCGTCAGGCCGCAATTTCATTACTAGCCTGACTTTAATCACCTATCACAGCACCTATCACAGCACCTATCACAGCACCTTTCCGCCGTAATGTTTACAGATCAGCAATGGTACGTGAGTGACTGCATTACCATCTGAGCATTTTACAATTGGCCCCATGTTTCCGTTACCAGGAGACTGACTGCTCGCGAGAGCACTTCCGAATGATAAGCTGAAAATAGCTGTTAGAATTATTAAAAAATGTCTCATACAAACTCCATTAGGTTTATCTCTAATTGAGATAATTGAAAGTATGGACAAGGAAAAGAAAATTTCAAAAATTGGACGGACTTAACATTTTTAATAATTATAAATAAGCGAGAGTAAGGTTAACTATTCATATATATATTGGGTAAGAAATCTGGCTTTCTTATACCTTTTTAGCTCAATCAAACTTTTTAGCTTTACGAAATAAGAACTTATTTTTTTTTCAATTCAATCTATCGCAATGATAATTCGAATATTATTAAGGTTCAAAAATAGAAAAAGCCTGCATTTATTGAAAATGCAGGCTTCATATAGCTCTTGTTTATAAAGGTTCTATTATTAGAACGATTCCGTCTAAAGCGACAATCTTAATTTCGGTTCCAGATGGAATATCTTGACTGGCCTTTGCTGACCAAGAAGAGTCACCGAACTTAATTCGACAGCTACCTTTCTTTACGTCTTCACTTAAAATAACGGTTTGACCTACCAATTGCTTTTCTCTTTGGTTTAACTCTCGCCCTGCATCCGATTGCTTGTCATTCGAGAGTTGTCTTCTCCACCACAACCAAGTGGTAATAAGAGAGAAGCTAGCAAAGGACAGCCATTGCATCTGCCAACCAATTGGTAATGCTCCTAATAGGGCACCGACCAGCATGGCAGATATGCCTATCCATAAAAAGTAACCAGCGGTTCCAATTAGCTCAAGCGCTAACAATGCTAGACCAAACGCTAACCAATGCCAGTGGTTTACTTGTTCTAGTAATTCGACCATAAGTTAGTCCTTACTACCTTTGTCATTCTTATGTGCAAACATCTCCGCGATACCCGCTACAGAACCCATAAGGCCAGTTGCTTCGAGTGGTAGCATGATGATCTTGCCGTTTTCAGCTTGGCCTATAGATTTCAATGCGTCGGTGTAACCTTGTGCAATGAAGTAATTGACCGCTTGCATGTCACCTTGAGCAATTGCCGTTGATACCATTTCTGTCGCTTTAGCTTCTGCTTCTGCGGCACGCTCACGGGCTTCTGCTTGCAATATTGCCGCTTGCTTCTCACCTTCTGCTTTCAGGATCTCTGATTGCTTGTGGCCTTCTGCTTTCAAGATCTCAGCTTGTCGTACACCTTCTGCTTCTAAGATATCAGCACGTTTATTACGCTCGGCTTTCATCTGGGCATTCATCGCAGCAGTAAGGTCTGCTGGTGGCTGTACGTCTTTAATTTCGATACGGGTGACTTTTACGCCCCAAGGGTTTGTCGCTTCATCAACGATGTTCAGTAGCTTGGTATTGATCATGTCACGCTGACTCAGCATCTCATCCAGTTCCATCGAGCCAAGCACAGTACGGATATTGGTGAGGGTTAAGTTACGGATCGCATGTTCAAGGTCATTCACTTCATAAGCTGCCTTAGGCGCGTCGATAACTTGAACAAAACAAACCGCATCGATAACCACATTTGCATTATCTTTGGAGATGACTTCTTGTGCTGGGATGTCGAGAACACGCTCCATCATGCTGATGCGCTGTCCAACTTTATCAATAAATGGAATGATTAAGTTAAGACCCGGTTTAAGGGTGTGTGTGTATCGCCCGAAGCGTTCAACGGTCCAGTTGTTGCCTTGTGGAACGGTTTTTACGCCAGCGAAGATAAATAACAGTGCGACGGCAGTAAAGACGCCGATAGTAATCAAGGTATCAATAGGCATACAAAATCCTTTGCAAGTTTGAGTTTTTGATAGTTCAGTATTGATACTGGCTCATATTTAAATTCTGAGCAAATTTATAAACGAGAAATGGGCCATAAATCATTGATTTTATGGCCCATTTTACATTCTATTATGCGATAAACTAATTGATTGAATTGTCAATTTTCGATGTTTAATCTACGGCTTTTTAGGTTTAACTAGTAAAGCAGAGAGTACAGTTGTCGACGGTACTTACTGGCAACTGGGTTACCTTGTCCAAGCGCACTCAAGATGTCCATGAACTCTTTCTTCATGTCACCATCGAGAGCATTAAGATCTTTGGCTAGGAAAGACCATAATAGATCCATAGCTTCTTCACTGCGGTTCACTTGGTGATATTGCAATGCTAATTCAGATGCTGTTTTAGCGTCGCTCGGATTTTGCTGAAGAGCGGCTTCTAATGCTTGTATTTCAGGGCTGTCTGCTGCTTGTTTATGAAGTTCAAGCTTTGCAACTAAGCCTTTGTAGTAGTTGTCTTGGTACTCAAGAGGGATAGTTGCTAGCTGAGTTTCAGCAAGGTCAAATTGTTGTGTTTCTAACAAACACTCTGCGATCGCCAGTTTTACTTCACCTTTATTCGTCAGCTCTGCTGGAAGTTGCTGCATTGCTGCTAGTGCCTGTGTGTGCTCGCCAGCTTGCATTTGCTCAAGAGCCTGACGCAAAGCAAGTTCATCTTGGCTAGGAAGGTGTTTGCTGAGCATATCGACAATAGCTTCTATGCTTTGAGGGCCACCGAGCCCATCGACTGGCTGACCATTAACAAACAGTGCAATAGTGGGCAGTGCTTGAACACCAAACTGGCTAGCAATAGCTTGCTCTTGTTCGCAATTGAGCAGGGCTAAGGTGAAGGCACCGTTGTATTGCTGAGTTAAAGTTTGCAGTTCAGGAATGACTTGGGCGCTCTCTTGGCTCATTGGTGCCCAAAAATGGATGAGTACAGGGGTCTGCATCGAACCTTCTAATACTTGACGAAAGTTCTGCTCATTAAGTTCAACAATATGCGGAGATTGCATTTACGTTCCTTGAGGTTTGTTTTGTGGATACGTTGCAAATATGGGGGGGTTAGTCGGTAACTTCAAGATCTAACTCGGTTATCTCGGATAAAAAGAACCAAAAATAGAAAAACGCTATGCTTCGATGTTGATAGAGTTGTTATCTCAACATGGAAGGCATAGCGTTATCATCGAGGTAGTCAGTGAGGCGTTGCGTGAGATACTCAAAACAGTATAAACAGCGTAATTGCCAGACCCACACCTACCCAATTAAGGCGGTTTAAAGTCATGAGATTTCCAGAGTAGAACCATCAATTGGGAATAACTGATGGGATAGGATAATCATGACATCTTATTGTTACGGAAAAATTACATCGTTACATTAAAGTTTGCGACTCTGCATTCAAAGTTAGTAATTTATGCAGCTTTTCTCAAAATAGGGTCTAGCAAGCGACTCGGTAGAATCCTTTTCAATACCGCGAACACTTTAGTCGGGGTCGTAACTCGGTATCTTAGCTTGGGTTTGTCGGCGGTGAGAGCATGGAATACCGGCTCAATACAACTTTCTGGAGGCAGGACAAAAGCGTTATTCGATGATTCTTTTTCGAGTCGATCTTTTTGTTGTTGGTAAGCGTCTTGGTGGGCGCTGCCAGAAATGTTGATCCATTTATTGAACGCTTTCAAGGCATTGGTTCTAAATTGAGTCTCAATTGGCCCTGGTTGCAGTAATGAGATCTGTATACCGCTGCCATGCAGTTCTAATCGTAAGGTATCTGTCCAACCCTCAATCGCGAATTTAGAAGCATTATAAGCACCACGATACTTCATGGCTGCAAAACCTAATACGGAACTGTTTTGTACGATTCGACCTTCGCCACGCTCGCGCATGTGCGGAAGGATCTGACAGACGAGATGATGCCAACCAAAGAAGTTGGTTTCGAATTGTTCTCTGAGTCCTTGGGTCGGTAAGTCTTCTAGTGCCCCTGCTTGACCGTAAGCACCGTTATTGAATAATCCATACAATCCATTAGGTGCGAGATCAATAGCAAGCTTGGCGCCATGCTCAATACTTTCTTGGTTGGAAAGATCTAATTGAATACAGGTGAGGCCTTCATCTTGAAGGCGTTGAACATCTTGTGGATCACGACAAGATGCAATGACATGAAAACCACGCTTTTGAAGTGCATGAGCACATGTATAGCCAATACCTGTTGAGCAACCGGTAATCAGAATCGACTTGTTCACACTTAATCCTTTATTAGAGTCTCTATCGCTCTAGGGTAAAGAATTAGTCTTGATGTTGTAACAAGTTTTTTAGTGCTGGCTCGATTCTTGAGTAACTAAAGATGAATCCCATCTCAGTGAGTTTCTTCGGCTTGGAGCGAATGCTGTCAAATAGCAAACAAGATGATTCCCCCATGAGAATCGACATTGCCCATTTCGGCGTGAATAAGAAATGCGGTCGGCCTAATTGTTTCGCTAACGTGCTGCTGAACAGTTTGTTGGTCACAGGGTGAGGGGCACACATATTGAATTCCCCTTGAGCGTGGGGGAGTGACAACAAGTGATTGATGGCTCTCACCATATCGAGAATGTGAATCCATGGCATGTACTGCTCACCTGAACCTATTGGACCACCGACGCCGAGCTTATAAGGCAATAGCATCTTCTTGAGTGCGCCGCCATTCTCGCCAAGTACAACCCCTGTTCGCAGTAGTATCACGCGTGTGCTTTCTGATTGTGCTCTCTTGGCTATCTCTTCCCAGTGGGCACAGACTTTATGAGGAAAGCTTTCATCTTCTACTTGCAGTGACTCGTCAAACGGGTGCTGCTGTTGATCGCCATAGTAACCCACGGCTGAACCGCTAATAAAAGCGTGTGGCGGGTTGCTACTGGCATGAATTAATTCGACCAGCTTTTCAGTGATGTGCCAGCGGCTGTTACAGATCCTCTCTTTTTGTTCTGTACTCCAACGCTTATCGGCAATCGGCTCACCCGCGAGGTTGACCACCACATCAAAGTCATTGAGATCACTGAGCTCATCAAGGGATTGAATGTAATGAAGGTTGTTCTGGTTGAGGTGATTTAGGTTTTGCTTCGCATTTTCAGGACTCCGCGTCAGCAATGTCACGTCGTCAGTGTTCCAACTCTTGACCAATTCAGAGCCAATAAATCCAGTACCACCCGTTAACAATATCTTCATACCAATCTCCCTATTAAACATAATTATAGACATGGCTTGTTTTTAGTCGCCAATCAATACGAAAAAATCACTATAACGATCATAAGGTTTCAATCGTGTGATGCCCAAATTACGCCTTTTTCAATTTACAAAGGAGTGAAATTAAATTCATCAAGTCAGGATGTGTACCGTCATCACACTTATGCACTTTACTCGGATATGTTACCAACTGCGTAATATTTGTCACATAAGCAATGATAAGGATTTGCCATGATTATTATTAATTCATAATCAGCGACAAGGAATTGCGATGACGGCGGTGCTTGCTTTGTTTCGATCCATGTTAGGTAGCCTGAGGGATCTATTGCCAATCGTGGCGGTAATCGCTTTCTTCCAGCTTGCTGTCTTACAAGAGCCACTTCCTCATCTTTTATCTATTCTGACTGGCTTAGTGCTCGTCGTTTTTGGACTCACTTTCTTTATCTTTGGCCTTGAAATGGGGTTGTTTCCAATTGGCGAATCGATGGCTCAAGCATTTGCCAGAAAGGGGAGTGTGTTCTGGTTATTGATCTTCGCTTTTTGTTTGGGTTTTGGTACCACCATAGCCGAGCCAGCGTTAACCGCAGTCGCTGCCGAAGCCGCAGAAGTGGCAGCTGAGGGAGGTGTAATCCCCAATACGTTAGATGAAATGGAGCAGTATGCCAATGGCCTGCGCTTTACTGTGGCACTGTCAGTCGGTATCGCTATTTTACTCGGTGTGCTGAGAATCTTAAAAGGTTGGCCAATCCAGTACATGATCATCGGTGGATATATTGGAGTGGTCGTGCTCACTGCATTTGCTCCGGAAAACATCATTGGAATTGCGTATGACTCTGGTGGAGTAACGACATCGACGATCACCGTCCCATTAGTAACTGCGTTAGGGGTGGGTTTAGCCTCGGCAATTAAAGGGCGTAATCCGATGATAGATGGTTTTGGGTTGATCGCGTTTGCTTCGTTGCTGCCGATGATGTTTGTCATGGTGTACGGGATGGTGGTGACATGATCAGTGTTCAACAATTTATCGACACCTTTCTCGGCACTGTGATGGATGTGATCCCGATTGCGATCATCATCTTCGGTTTTCAGTTGGCGGTATTGCGAAAGCCAGTCAATAACCTAGCCAAAGTGCTGATCGGTTTCTTCTACGTCATTCTTGGCTTATCACTCTTTTTGATGGGATTGGAACTCGCGTTATTCCCTCTAGGGGAGACGATGGCAATGCAACTCACCGAGCCAAGTTTTTTGACTGAGTTTAAGATCAGTTCTGGTCTTGCTTTGGCTTGGTTTGATTATTACTGGGTCTATCTTTTCGCGTTTTGTATTGGTTTCAGCACCACGATAGCCGAGCCCTCTTTGATTGCTGTAGCGATTAAGGCGAACCAAGTTTCCGGTGGCAGTATCAGCGTCAATGGGCTGAGGATCGCCGTGGCATTGGGCGTTGCTATCGGTATCTCACTGGGCAGCTACCGTATCGTTGCGGGTGACCCGATCCACTACTACATCATTATTGGTTATGTCGTCGTGGTCATTCAAACCTTTTACGCCCCAAAACTCATTATTCCATTGGCCTACGATTCGGGTGGCGTCACTACATCAACGGTGACAGTCCCTTTAGTGACGGCGCTCGGGCTTGGACTCGCTTCAACCGTACCAGGAAGAAACCCTGTTATTGATGGCTTTGGGTTGATCGCCTTTGCCAGCTTATTTCCCATCATTTCAGTGATGGGCTATGCCCAAATAACACAATGGTTAAACCGTTTACACACCTCTAAGGAGAGCAAAGATGCGCTTTAAACTTATCTTAGCGTTTGTAGAAGAGAGCAAGACCGACACTGTGCTCGATGCCGCGCGTGATGCGGGCGCGACTGGAGCAACGGTGATTAACAACGCCAGAGGGCAAGGCTTAAACCAAAAAACCACCTTCTTTGGCCTAACGCTAGAGGTACAAAAAGATGTGTTGCTGTTTGTGGTTGAGGAACACTTAGCGAGGCATATTCTTGAAACTATTGGCGAAGTCGGTGAGTTTGACCAAGAGTCAGGACAAGGTATAGCGGTGCAGATCGATATCGAAGACGCAGTCGGGGTTGCGCATCAAGTCGAGACGTTAACAAAGGTTGTGGAGGATGAGCTATGAGTACCAGTGAAAAGATCCGAGTAGGCGATGTCATGGCCAATACGTATGTGATTATCGATGGGCTAACCACGGTGTTAGAAGCGATAGAGATGGCTAAAAAGCACAAAGTGAAGGCAATCATTGTCGATAAACGCCACGAAGATGACGAATACGGCATCGTATTGATGAATGACATTGCCAAGAAAGTACTGGCTAAGAACCGATCTCCAAAGCGAACCAATGTTTATGAGATCATGACCAAGCCAGCGCTAAGCGTGTCTGCTGAGATGAACGTAAAGTATTGCGCTCGCCTGTTTGAACGCTTTGGTATCAGTCGTGCGCCAGTAGTTCGTGATAACAAGATAGTCGGTATGGTTAGTTACAATAATATCGTGATCAATGGTATGGCGAGAGATGACGTGTAGCATTTAGATACGTACAATAGGCTCATAAATTTTATGGAGAAGTACGTGTGAAATTATTTTTTGCTTCAGACCTACACGGTTCGCTGCCAGCAACAGAAAAGGTATTAGAACTCTACCAAGCATCTGGTGCGCAATATTTAGTTCTATTGGGTGACATTCTGAATCATGGACCAAGAAATCCGATTCCAGAAGGATACAACCCGCCGGCGGTTGCAGATAAGTTGAATGCGTTTTCTCAAGAGATCATTGCCGTTCGTGGTAACTGCGATAGCGAAGTGGATCAGATGTTGTTGTCTTTTCCAATGATGATGGATTACTCGTGGGTGCTATTAGAATCAGGCCAGCGTATCTTCCTAACGCATGGCCATTTGTACAACACCAATAAACGCCCTGCGTTGAAGGCGGGCGATATCATTGCACACGGTCATACCCATATTCCTGTCGCCGAATACCAAGATGACATCTTTATCTTTAACCCTAGCTCGGTGACATTCCCACGAGAGGGACACGCGGCAAGCTATGGCATCTATGAAAACAATACCTTCAAAGTCATTAGCCTTGAAGGTGATGTTCTCGTGAGTGGTCAGCTTTAAATCATTGGATCGGCTGTGAAAGGCTTATTTTGAGTCCACGTGGCCGAGATCTCTGTCTGGAGCAATGATGTTTCGTACTCTTTGCTTCAGAACTTTCGCCTCTGGAAAACCGTCATCTGCTTTTCTTTCCCAAATCTGCACACCATTACAAAAGATTTCGAACCTGCCTCCTGTGTCTGGGTGTAAGCTCACTTGTTCAATTTCTTCGCTGAAGGTATGCAGTAGCTCTTGGCATAACCAACTAGAGCGAAGCATCCAATTGCATTGACGGCAATAGTGTATCGCGATTGTGGCTTTTGTTGCTGTCTCTTTCGCTGGCGCCAGATTAGGTTGTTCCGTTTTCATGGTTAATCCTTAAAATGCTACATCCGTAATTTGATACCAACGGCTAACAAAAAAGGGGCTTCATGCCCCTTTTTTCTATTGGTTTACCGTTTCATGGTATTCAGCTATTCATAAACAGTAAATAGCGATCCAATCTTAGTTTGAAAACAATACGGTAGAACCATGATTTAAGCTAGTCAGTAGCAGTGCCTTCGGGTTAACAATATCTATGCGGCGGCTTTGCTCTGCGTCCATCTTAATGACTTGAGTGATCAGCTCTAGCTGTTCTTCTGAAAAGTCTTGGCGCTGAGCCGAGGTCACATCTTTAAACTCCGTTGGCGAAACCAGTAAGTAGTTATCGTTAATATCCCACTGACCCGTTTCAGAGATGTTGATGACATTCGCAGGCTCAGTTTGATTACCGTAAAGTCTAACCACTGACATTCTTAAATATGTACCATTTGGTAGGTATTTCGCATTCGATGATAGTTCAACTCTACGAAGTGGGCCGATTGAGTCAGCTTGCTTGTTATCGCTAATCAGCGTCACCATTCTCGACTGCCATTCATGCTGAGTGAGCAAGCGCTCTACTTTTGCATTGCTGCTCCAATATAGCCAACCACTCAAAAATGCCGATAGAACCAGTAAGATAATCGATACTTTTAATTTCATGTTACTTACCACCGTTACAAATGTCGTTTACATCCGACTGGTTTGCGTAAATTCTTAGGGTTACATTTTCGCTCGAGTAATCTTGCGGGTGAATGTAATTGAGGGCAAGGTTATTGGTTTGTCCTCCTGTAGCGATCACTTCAGCCGGCTTTAACACACCAGTGTGACTCGTGTTGTAACTTAATACACACTTTTCTATTGCTGGCAGCCAACTGCTGAGGTCTGGGTGGTTAACCGGTGATTGAACCTTTACACCATCCACTTCAGTCAAAACCGTGAACTCGGACTCCACCGGGGTAGTAAACGTTAAAACGAGAATCGGCATGATGAAAGCGGCAAGCAGTAACCAAAATGTTAACCATTTATTGGTGCTTTTAGCCGGAGCTACAACAGGAGCGGTTGCTGGTTCTACTGCCACTTTAGTTTGTTGAACTTTTGTAATTGGCTCAGGTTCAAATGTGTCAGTGATTGCTTGTTCAGTCGCTGCAGGCGTTGCAAACGTTAGGATAGGTTCAACGTCATTTTCTGCAATTTCAGCGGCTACTGGCTGATCATTTGATGACAGTGGCGCAGAGCGCTCAACGGTCGCAATAAATTGGTAACCGCGCTTCGGTACTGTCTTTACGAATTCAGGAGATTTAGTCGAGTCTTTGAGCATCTTTCTCAGAGTCGATACGGCTTGCGTTAAGCTTGAGTCATCCACCTCAAAGCCTTGGTCTCGCCAAACATACTCATGCAATTCATTACGAGTGATAACTTCATTAGGCCTTTCTGACAGCATCAAGAGAATACGGCTTTCATTGCTACCAAGACGTACGACTTCACCGTCGCTCATTTGATCGACAAGTGAATTGCTGTTTGGGTCGAATACGAACCGTTGTGCGAGAATAAACTTTGTGCCGATATTACTCATTGAATTCTTCTATTTTGGATTGTTTTGGGGGGCGAAATAGACAAATCTCAGGTGAAGTTCCGTTAATTCTTCACCAAATCATGGCTTATTTTATGTTCTTTTATATTTATCAGGCTCAAGGATAATAAAAACAGATAAAAAAAACAGTGTTTTTATGATTTTTGACCTTGAATTTACATTTGTCATCCTCATGTTAATGAACAGAAGAGTGGCATCAAGTGTTACGCCCCTATGATTATTCAACATAAAGTATAGATGTTTTGGAGTAAAAATGAGCGAAACGGCAACGCAAAATAAAGAGACTCGTGGCTTTCAATCTGAAGTAAAACAACTACTTCATCTAATGATTCACTCACTGTATTCAAATAAAGAAATCTTTCTACGTGAGCTGATCTCTAACGCATCTGACGCGGCTGATAAGCTTCGTTTTCAAGCTCTATCGAACGGTGACCTTTACCAAGGTGATGCAGATCTAGGTGTAAAACTTTCTTTCAACGCGGAAGCAAACACGTTAACCATTTCTGATAACGGTATCGGTATGAGCCGCGACAACGTTATTGAGCATTTAGGTACGATTGCTAAGTCAGGCACTGCAGACTTTTTCTCAAAGCTGTCTGAAGACCAAAGCAAAGACTCTCAACTGATTGGTCAATTTGGTGTGGGTTTCTATTCTGCATTCATCGTCGCAGACGCGGTAACGGTTCGCACACGTGCAGCTGGCCTGCCGAACAATGAAGCTGTTCAGTGGCACTCTGCAGGTGAAGGCGATTACACAATCGAAGACATCACTAAAGAGTCTCGTGGTACTGACATCGTTCTGCACATGCGTGAAGACGGTAAAGAGTTCTTAAATGAGTGGCGTCTGCGTGAAGTGATTGGTAAATATTCTGACCACATCGGTATTCCTGTTTCTATCTTCACAGCAGTGAAAGATGACGAAGGTAAAGACACCGAAGAGAAACATTGGGAACAGATCAATAAGGCGCAAGCGCTTTGGACTCGCAACAAATCTGATATCGAGAAAGAAGAGTACCAAGAGTTTTACAAGCACGTATCTCACGACTTTGCTGATCCACTAACCTGGAGCCACAACAAGGTTGAAGGTAAGAACGATTACACAAGCCTGCTTTACATCCCAGCGAAAGCACCTTGGGACATGATGAACCGTGACCACAAGAGTGGCTTGAAACTTTACGTGCAGCGTGTATTCATCATGGATGACGCAGAGCAGTTCATGCCATCTTACATGCGTTTCGTTCGCGGCTTGATTGACTCAAACGATCTGCCATTGAACGTGTCTCGTGAAATCCTGCAAGACAACAAGGTAACTCAGTCTCTTCGTGGCGCATGTACCAAGCGTGTACTGACTATGCTTGAGCGCATGGCGAAGAATGACAATGATAAGTACCTAGAGTTTTGGAAAGAGTTCGGCCTAGTATTGAAAGAAGGCCCGGCTGAAGATATGGCGAACAAAGAGAAGATCGCTGGTCTACTTCGTTTCTCGTCAACGGAAGTGGATTCTGCTGAACAAACCATCAGCCTAGAATCTTACGTTGAGCGCATGAAAGAAGGCCAAGATAAGATTTACTACCTGACAGCAGATAGCTACGCTGCCGCTAAGAACAGCCCACACTTGGAGCAGTTCAAAGCTAAAGGTATTGAAGTGGTTCTAATGTACGATCGTATTGATGAGTACGTAATGAACTACCTGACTGACTTCGACGGTAAACAGTTCCAATCGATCACTAAAGCAGGCTTAGACCTAAGCAAGTTTGAAGGTGAAGAAGAGAAAGAGAAGCAAAAAGAGACAGAAGAAGAGTTCAAATCTGTTGTAGAGCGCACTCAATCTTACCTAGGTGGTCGTGTTAAAGAAGTTCGTACGACCTTCAAGCTAGCAACAACACCTGCGGTTGTTGTGACTGACGACTTCGAAATGGGCACGCAAATGGCGAAGCTTCTTGAAGCTGCGGGTCAAGCGGCACCGGAAGTGAAGTACATCTTCGAGATTAACCCTGAGCACGCACTGGTTAAACAGATGGCTGACGAAGCAGACGAGCAAGCGTTTGGTCGTTGGGTTGAGTTGCTACTTGGTCAAGCGATGCTGGCTGAAAAGGGCTCAATGGAAGATCCGTCACAATTCTTGGGTGCAATCAACGAGCTACTAACAAAGCGTTAGTCTTTCGACTTTAGGTTAAGCCAACAATTACAATAAAAAGCTCGCAAATGCGGGCTTTTTTTATGAACGTCGTTGAAAATTGACCTAACGTGGTCAACGTCACCGTTATCGTCACAACAAATGTTGTCGATGCATTCTTTAGTCGTAAATTCAGCCAAATTGAATATTAATGTGATAGAATGCTCGACCTAATCAGCTGGGGCTAAGAAGCAACTATCTCCAGTTGTATGATTTTTAAACGTTATACCGAAACTTACCGTTTTGCTTCTGTTCACAGTTTTGCTTAGCCTCAATGGTTACTTAACGCTTTCTGTTCATCCTAAAAATGAGCAAGAATGGAGGGATAGTGAGCTTCGGTATAAATCATAATTTTATAAGAGGATTAAACATGCGCATCATTCTTCTAGGTGCTCCTGGCGCGGGTAAAGGTACTCAAGCTAACTTCATCATGAACAAATTTGGTATCCCTCAAATTTCAACTGGTGACATGCTACGTGCTGCTATCAAAGCGGGTACTGAGCTTGGTAAGCAAGCAAAATCAGTAATCGACGCTGGTCAGCTAGTTTCTGATGAAATTATCCTTGGTCTTATCAAAGAGCGTATCGCTCAAGATGACTGTGAGAAAGGTTTCCTACTAGACGGTTTCCCACGCACAATCCCACAAGCTGATGGCCTAAAAGAAATGGGCATCGCTGTTGATTACGTTGTTGAATTTGACGTAGCTGACGATGTGATTGTTGAGCGTATGGCTGGTCGTCGTGCTCACCTTCCTTCTGGTCGTACATACCACACTGTGTACAATCCGCCTAAAGAAGAAGGTAAAGATGACGTAACGGGTGAAGACCTAGTGGTACGTGATGACGACAAAGAAGAAACAGTTCGTGCACGTCTAGGTGTATACCACGATCAAACAGCTCCGCTAATCTCTTACTACGGTAAAGAAGCTGAAGCAGGTAACACTCAGTACCTTAAGTTTGACGGTACTAAGCAAGTTGCTGAAGTTAGTGCAGAACTTGAGAAAGCACTAGCATAATTGGCTAACAGCCAGTTTTAGAATTTGATATATTGGAAGCGACCTTAAGGGTCGCTTTTTTTGTTTCAATTTTTAGTACGATACCAATCTATATAACTTGATTGCACATGATTCAGAACGGTTCAGACCCGATGGCAGTGGCTAGCAATTGAGAGTGGATGTTGTGTATCTCATATGAAGAATGATTATTCAGACTTTCATTGAGGCGCAATGATCTTAAACTTATGCAGATTAGTATATTACTTTCCAGAAAATCACATATTGGTCTCAGGTATCTATGGAAAATAATAAAAAGCAGGGCGTTTTACTGGTGAACTTAGGAACGCCAGATGCGGCGACCCCCGCTGGCATTCGTCGATTTTTGAGTGAATTCTTACACGACAAGCGAGTTGTAAACCTAACGCGTTGGCTTTGGTGTCCTATATTACATGGCGTGATTTTACCGATTCGCTCGCCTAAAGTTGCTAAGCTGTATCAGTCTGTCTGGATGGATGAGGGCTCACCACTGCTTGTGTACTCTCAAAGACAAGCTGAAAAGCTCCAGAAAAAACTAGAGATGCCTGTTGCACTGGGTATGACCTATGGCAACCCAAGCCTAAAGGCTGGTGTTGAGCAACTGATGGAGCAGGGCGTTGAGGACATCATCGTACTGCCTCTGTATCCGCAGTACTCTGGCACAACCACAGCGGCGGTTTCTGATGGTTTGACCAAAGCCTTTAAGCAGATGCCAGTTATCCCGAGCTATCGCTTTATTCGCGACTACTACGCGCACCCAAGCTATGCAAAAGCATTGGCTGAAAGCGTCCGCAGTCATTGGGATAAAAATGGCAGAGCCGATCATTTAGTGTGTTCTTTCCACGGTATTCCGAAGCGACTGGCTGATGAAGGCGATATCTACCCTCAGCATTGTGAAGCGACAACAAAGCTGCTTGCGGCAGAGTTAGGTTTGTTAGCGGACGATATCACCATGACATACCAATCGCGATTTGGTCGAGAAGAGTGGTTGAAGCCATACACTGATGAGACACTTGAGTCACTGCCGAGTAAAGGCATCAAGAAGATCGACATCATGGCACCTGCCTTTTCGGTTGACTGTTTGGAAACGTTGGAAGAGATTTCAGACCAGTGTAAAGAGACGTTCATTGACGCTGGTGGTTCGGACTTTAGCTACATTATGTGTCTGAACGACAGAGACTCACACATCGACATGATGGCTGAACTAGTGGCGCTTCATCGCTAACTGATATGGCGATTGAATAGATAACAAAAGGGCTGCTCATTGAGCAGCCCTTTTTGATCTTGATGTTTCTTCTTGAAATCGATCTAGCTATTAAGCGACCGAAGTTTCTGCTTTTGGTTCTGCTTCAAGCGTCATGTTGGTTTCTACACCATGCATCCATGATACAAGCTTACCAGCACAAAGCAGCAGTAATATGGCACTCACCGTTGCTGTGATAGCAATACCACTGAAGATTGACATAGCACCAAGCTCACCAACGTGAGAACCGACCAGGCCTGCCACGTAGTTTGCCACCGCATTGAAGCCAAACCATGCACCCATCATCAATGATGCTAGGCGAAGCGGAGCTAACTTAGTGACCAACGACAGGCCAATAGGCGATAGACAAAGCTCACCAAGGGTATGGAAGAAGAAAGCACCGACTAGCCATAGCATTGATGTTTTCACGGTTAGGTCACCGCCTTGCTCCATTACCGCGCCCATCATGCACACAAAGCCCAGTGCTAAGAAGAACAATGCCATTGCAAACTTAACAGGAGAGTTGGGTTCACGCTTACCCAGTTTCACCCAGAACGCAGCAATGATTGGAGCAAGTGTAATGATGAAGAATGGGTTCAAAGATTGGAACCACGCAGCAGGAACTTCAAAGCCACCAATCATACGGTCAGTATATTGTTGAGTGTAGATGTTCATTAGGCCGCCAGCTTGTTCAAAGCCCGCCCAGAAAACAATCACGAACAGACCCATGATAAGAATCACTTTTAGTCTGTCGAACTCTTCTTTGGTCAGTGGCGCTTTTTCTTTAGATTTGTTTAGTGCTTTCGCTCTTGCAGCAGCAGGTACAGAACCGATGTTGCCCAACCAAGACTGAGCCATTGTCACTTGCATGATCAAGCTAATAACCATACCAATACCAGCGGCTAGGAAACCTGCTTTCCAACCGAATGAATCGACAGCAGCACCTGAAATTAAGCCACCAAGCAGCGCACCTAAGTTGATGCCCATGTAGAAAATGGTGAAAGCACCGTCACGGCGGTTATCGCCTTCTTGGTACAGATCGCCAACCATGGTTGAGATGTTCGGCTTAAACATACCGTTACCACTGATTAGCAGAGCTAAACCAAGGTACAGCGCGTTCACTTGGTCTAAACCGATGAAGCCGTTAGGTAGAGCCATTGTAAATTGGCCAAGTGCCATCAATACACCGCCAATCATAATTGATTTACGCTGACCTAGGTAGTTATCGGCAATCCAGCCACCAATTAATGGTGTGATGTAGACTAAGCCGGTGTAAATACCGTAGAGATCGAGTGCGTCTTTCGTTGACCAACCCAGTCCACCGTTGAGGGTAGTGTCAGTCAAAAATAAGACAAGGATGGCACGCATCGCATAGTAAGAGAAACGTTCCCATAGCTCTGTGCTAAAAAGTAGAAATAGGCCTCTAGGGTGGCCAAAGATGTTGTGGTTGCTTGGCATAAGTTTTACTAATTTTAGGTATTAAAAGATTTTATAGTCATTCATGTATACACAGTGGGATAAAAGTCTGCAATAGACTTATTTTATGGTCACGACAACTTGGTTTAACTAAGATGTTGATATTAAATATCTTTATTTTTAATGTTGCCCATTTTAGATGTGCTGCAAACTAATTTTCCAGATTTGAGTTGGTTGGTTAATAACCTTCATTAAAGTTGTGTTGAATTAAAATCTTTAGATATATTGCTCTGGTGTATCATTTTGAGTTTTAAGGGAGTGGCATGCGCATTAGGTGGGGCATACATATGCTTACAACAATGAGTCTTTTGATCTCTAAATGATCTCTGTACAATGCTTAACCACTCCGACACCTATAACTTTTTGTTGATAAATTGGTCTGCTACGCATTATTTTTCGTTAGCAACGATTCATTTTATTAATGGTGATTTAACCGTTTTAGGCATGTGGTAAAATATCTAAAAATATAAAATGGCTAGTCAAATGAAACGTTGGTATTTGCTTTACTGTAAGCGTGGTGATCAAAAACGCGCTCAGCAGCACTTAGAGAATCAGGGGGTAGAGTGCTTTTACCCTCAAATAGAAGTCGAAAAGGTGGTGAGAGGGAAAGAAAAGCAGGTCAAAGAACCGCTGTTTCCGTCTTACATCTTTGTTCGCTTCGACTATGAGCAAGGTCCTAGCTTCACGACCGTTCGTTCAACACGTGGCGTTGTGGACTTTATTAAGTTCGGTTCACTGCCGCACGAGGTCCAAGGAGACTTGGTGTTTGAACTTAAAGAGTTTGAGAAGTGCTGCAGTAACGAAGTGGAAGATTGTTGTGTTGAGTTTGAATCTGGACAGGTAGTTAAGATTCAGAGTGGCCAATTTGCTGGGGTTGAAGCTATTTTCGATCAGAAAGACGGTGAGGCTCGATCGATTATGCTGGTGAAAATGATCAGCCAAGTCGTTCCAATCAGTATTGAGAACGAAGCACTACAAGCTCGCGCATAACTGCAGTAATAAAAATAGGCTTAAAACAAAAGGCGCATAATGCGCCTTTTTTAGTCTTTAGGATTTGTTCAAAACGCTCTAAGCGTTGTAAGCATCGTTGTGAACGGCTTGTACTGCACGGCCTGATGGGTCGACACAGTTTTTGAATGACTCATCCCACTCAATCGCTTTCGCTGATGAACAAGCAACTGAAGGACCACCAGGTACACACTCTGCCGCAGATTCTAGAGGGAATAGCTCCTCAAAGATTTCACGGTAAGCATAACCTTCTTTGGTTGTTGGCGTGTTGTAAGGGAAACGGAACTTAGCAGCTTCCATTTGTTGATCCGTTACTTTTGCTTCAGCCGTTGCTTTCAATGTATCAATCCAATCGTAGCCAACACCATCAGAGAACTGCTCTTTTTGACGCCATGCGATTGAATCTGGTAGGTAGTCTTCAAAACACTCACGCAGGATGTGTTTCTCCATCTTACCGTTACCGCACATCTTATCTTCAGGGTTCAGACGCATTGCGACATCGATGAACTCTTTATCCAAGAATGGTACACGGCCTTCAACACCCCATGCCGCTAGCGATTTGTTTGCACGAGCACAGTCGAACATGCTTAGAGCAAGCAGTTTACGTACTGTCTCTTCGTGGAACTCTTTCGCGTTTGGCGCTTTATGGAAGTACAGGTAACCACCAAAGATTTCATCAGCACCTTCACCTGAAAGTACCATCTTGATGCCCATCGCTTTGATCTTACGAGCCAGCAAGTACATTGGCGTTGATGCACGAATCGTCGTTACATCGTAAGTTTCGATATGGTAGATAACGTCACGGATTGCGTCTAGGCCTTCCTGAATAGTGTAAGTCATCTCATGGTGCACAGTTCCGATCTTGTCCGCAACTTCACGAGCAGCGATAAGGTCTGGTGCGCCTTCAAGACCAACAGCGAACGAGTGCAGTTGTGGCCACCAAGCTTCAGATTGCTCATCATCTTCGATACGCATTGCCGCAAAGCGTTTTGCAACTGCTGAAGTAATTGATGAATCCAGGCCACCAGATAGAAGTACACCGTAAGGAACGTCAGTCATTAGTTGACGTTTAACGGCTGCTTCTAGCGCTTCAGTCAGTTCTTCTTTGCTTGTGCTGTTGCCTTGTACCGCAGCGTACTCGTTCCAATCGCGGATGTAGTAGCGTTGAGGTTCAGCATCTTTCGAAGAGTAGAAGCTACCTGGAGGGAATTCACTGATCGTCTTACATACTTCAACCAATGCTTTCATCTCTGAAGCCACGTAGTAGTTGCCGTGCTCATCGTAACCTTGGTAAAGCGGGATGATACCAATATGGTCGCGGCCCACTAGGTACTCGTCTTTCTCTTCGTCGTATAAAACGAATGCGAAAATACCGTTAAGCTCTTCTAGAAGGTCTGCACCCATCTCTTGGTATAGCGCTAGGATAACTTCACAGTCAGAATCAGTCTGGAACTGGTACTTATCTTCATAGCGTGCACGAAGTTCTTTGTGGTTATAAATTTCACCGTTTACTGCAAGAATGTGCTTTTTGTCTTGACTGTATAGTGGTTGAGCACCACTGTTCAAGCCAACAATAGCAAGACGTTCATGAGCAAGGATTGCTTTTTCACCAGCATAGATACCAGACCAGTCTGGACCACGGTGACGAAGCTTCTTAGACATTTCTAAAGCAATAGGGCGAAGTGCTGCGGCATCACTTTTAATGTCGAGAATGCCAAATACTGAACACATAGAACTTCCTTTTAAATAATTTCCAAATCAACTGCATTCAATTTGCCATTCTGGCTAAAAAAAGCAACCGGATGTGAGCAAAAAAATAATATAAAGGGTGTTATGTTAGAAATTATCTAATTTTTATGTGCTTTTGGTGTGTGATGTTTAATTGCGGTTGGTTTTTTAAACAAAAACCTCTCAAAAGTGCGAAAAATAGGCAGTTTTGAGAGGTTTAGTTGAACACTGTCTAATACTAGATTTTATTGATATTTGGATTTAACTGTTCGCAAACGTGGCGAGCAAAACCACTACCAGCCTCGCTGTAAATGTTAAATGCCGCATCAACGCCATTCTCTTTCAGTGTTTCGAGTTGATCGGGATATTCAGCAATAGCCGCAATTTGGCCTTTAAAGTTACGTGACTTTAATTGTTCTAAAGCGGTTTGATTACCTTGGTGGTGAGGCATTGCCAAAATCACCAGCTTTACGTTTGCTGTATCTAGAATTCGCTCCCAGAAATCTGGGTCAGTCGCGTCGCCAGAAATCACGTTTCTGCCTTGGCTTCTGTGGTTGTGCGCGGCTTCTTCACGCACTTCTACACCTAGGCTGACCTTGCCATAGCGAGTACGTAATTCGTCATAAGCACCGGTACCAATTCGGCCCATACCTAGAATAAGCACTTGGGCACGACCAGGGTCAATTCGCTTATCACGTCGGTGAAGCTTTTCTGACGCATGCTCTTTTAGCCATTTACCTGACTGCTGATAAAGCTTATGACCAGCTCGGTTTAAAGGAGCAGCGATTAGAAAAGACAGTGAAACTGCAATGGCAACGGCAACTAAGATATCACCCGACATCCAACCCATCTTGAAGGCGAGACCACCAACGATGAGGCCAAACTCGCTATAGTTAAACAGTGATAGTGAGGCAAGTAGAGACGTTCGAACACGGAACTTGAAGCGGTTGAGTACCAAGAAGTAGAGAACACCTTTCACTGGCAGCATCAGCAAGAACAAGATTGCGAGCATAAAGCCTTGAATGGTTGGTTGCTCTGACAGACCAATATTCAAGAAGAAACAGACAAGGAAAAGTTCTTTAAGGTTAAACAGCGACTTTGATAATTCTGAGGCTTTTGGGTGACCAGCAAGTAACATACCTAGAACAAGAGCCCCCAAATCTGGTTTCACACCAACCAAATGGAATAAACCAGCACCGACGACTAATGCGAAGAAGATGCCGGAAAGAACCAGCATCTCACCGTGACCAACCCAATCGAGCACTTTGTAGAACAGTGGGCGTAATAAGGGTAGGGCAAACAGAGCAATTGCATACCACTCAGGTATTTTGCCCGTAGAAGCCGTTAAGAATACTACGGCGAAGATATCCTGCATGACCAATATACCAATCGCTAACGTTCCGTAGGTCGCATTCATTTCGCCTTTCTCTTGCAGAGTCTTAACCGCAAATACAGTACTAGAGAATGAAAGAGCAAAACCGAGCAGAACGATCTGTTCTACCGACATGGCAGCTAGCGATGAAATACCTAAGAACTTAAAGCCAAACAGGGCGACGGCGAAAAACAGAGTGGACAAAAGGTTGTGGATTGTCGCGCCAGCCCAGATCTCTTTAGAGAGTAGGGTTTTGATATCGAGCTTTAAGCCGATAGTAAATAGAAGCAGCGTGACACCAAGGTCAGCTAAAGTAATGATGGTGTCATTGGTTTCAAAGCCAAAGGCAAAAAGCCCAAAGCCTGCAACCAAAAAACCAACTAATGGGGGAAGGTGACACTTTAAAGCAATAAATCCTGCGATAAACGCAGTGGATATTAATATAAGTTCCATAACTTGTTGTTGTAGTTCCCTAGCTTAAAAAAACGGGCCGTGTTTATACAAACACGGCCCGCGGAAAATCAGAATTGTTTTCTCTAGTCTTCGAGAAGCTTCTGCAGTAACACGCCGTTAAGCATGGCGCGCTTAATCATAGCAAAAGCTCCCATCGTAGGATGTTTATCGATCTGTGATGCTACAATAGGCAGGCCGCTATGGAAAGTCGTTAACGACTGATTCTCTACATTGCGCTTAATTGCAGGAAAAACAATCTCTTGTGCCTTGGTAATATCACCAGCAATGATAACTTTTTGAGGGTTAAATAAGTTAATCGTCATCGCGATAGCCTTACCTAACTGGTTTCCTACTCGAACTAAGCTTTGCTTGGCTAGCTCATCACCATTAATCGCGTGGTCACAAACGTCTTGAATCGTAATATGCTCAAGCTCTGTTAAAGAAGACTCATAGCCTTGTTTAATCAGCTTCTGCACGCGTTCAACGATAGCTGGGTTTGCCGCTACTGTTTCAAGACAGCCGAAGTTACCACATTGGCATTGCTCGCCTAGCGGATCAATTTGGATATGACCAATTTCACCCACATTACGGTTATGACCTAGGAAAACCTGACCATTAACGATAATACCTGCACCTGTACCACGGTGAACACTGACCAAAATAGAATCTTGGCTATCTTTACTTGCACCGAAGTAGTGCTCAGCAAGCGCCATTCCACGAACATCGTTACCAACAAAACAAGCAACATGGAATGTATCGCGAATAATGTCGCTTAATGCGAGGTTATCGATGTCGGTATTCGGCATGTACTCAACAACACCGGTCGTTGGGTTAACCAAGCCTGGAAGCGTGACACCAATAGCAATCAGTTGATCGATCTTTGGTTGATGCTCAGCAATGAAAGCTTTGAGGTTATTGACCAAGCCTTGGGTAAGGTCTGATTGGTCTGAATAATTCAGGTCTTGCTGTTGGAAAGCCAATTCACGACCACCAAGGTCATGCAGGCTTATTTGAATGTAGTCTCGACCCAAACGCACAGCAACAGAATGAAAAGGCTCTACTTCTGTGGTTAGGGAGATAGCGCGTCTACCGCCAGTAGACGCTTGCTGCGCAACCTCTTTAATTAGGCCGCGCTCTAAAAGTTGGCGGGTAATTTTTGTAACACTTGCCGGTGCGAGTTGGCTTACATCAGCCACTTGTATACGACTGATAGGCCCCTGTTGGTCTATAAGTCGGTATACCGCCGCACTGTTTAGTTGTTTAACTAAGTCTACGTTACCTATTTGTCCGCCATTCATACTTAATTGTGCTCGTATTGTCCGTTAACAACAGTCGCTTTAACGTTAAAGTCTCGGTCAAATACAGCTAGGTTTGCAACCATGCCTTTTTTGATTCGACCTAGCTTGCTTTCTACACCGATAGCCGTAGCTGGGTATAGCGTAGCCATGCGAAGAGCTTCGTCTAAAGCGATACCAGCGTGCTCAACTGTATTCTGAACTGCTTCAATCATAGTCAGAGCTGAGCCGCCCAGTGTGCCGTTTTCATCAACACACTTACCATCACGGTAATATACTTTCTTACCGACAAAAATAAAGTATTCCATGTCAGCACCTGCAGGAGCTGTGGCATCCGTCACTAATACCAACTTTTCTCCCTTGATTTTATGCGCAATTCTGATGTTTGCGTAATCAACGTGGAAGCCGTCGGCAATAATGCCAGCGTAAACCTCAGGAGTATCGTAAATCGCGCCAACAACGCCAGGCTCACGACCAACCATCGGCGTCATTGCATTGAACAGGTGAGTGGCGAACGTGATACCAGATTCGAAACCTTGACGCGCTTCTGCGTAAGTTGCGTTGGTGTGGCCGATAGAAACGACAACGCCAGCTTTGTGCAGGCGTTCGATGTGTTCAGGGTCGTTAAGCTCTGGAGCCAATGTTACTTTTGCAACAAGGTCACGGTTCTCACAGATAAGCTCAATCATTTCGTTGTCAGATTTACGAATGTGATCGACGCTATGGATGCCTTTTTTCACAACGTTTAGGTAAGGGCCTTCAAGGTGCAGACCTAAAGATTGGTTTTGGTACTGGTTATGGTATTCACGAGCTGCCGTAATAACCGCACGCATATCTTCGTCTGAAGAGGTGATAAGCGTTGGTAGGAAGCTAGTACAGCCAGATTTCAGGTTTGCTTTGTGCATGATCTGCATGGTTTCTGCAGTGATCTCATCGTTAAGCATTACACCGCCACAACCATTCAGTTGTAGGTCAATGAAACCTGGGCTTAGGTTTGCTCCGTCTAGGTCGCGAAGCTCGATTCCTTCTGGCAATTCAGAGATAGGACAGACTTTTTTGATCAGTTCGTTTTCGATTACAACAGCATGATCGGTTAGAACATCACTACCAGTGTAAATTTTACAGTTACTTAGCGCGTACATAGTCAGCTAATCCTTATTTCGTGAGATCTTTTAAATTCGTTCGTTACCTAAATGCGGACTTAGTTTGCGAGCATCATTTACGTAACGATTTATCTTTTATGGGCAAACGGCTTCAAAATGAGAAGCGATTTAAGTTGTTGAAAAACATATGAACAATTGATTTTTATTATACATTTAGGTCCATCAATAATGATTATTCACGGTGCTCTATAAGCCCGGAGTTACCATCTTTTTGCCTAATGATTAGATTTGGATTTTATCCATAAATGTTCATTTTTTTGAATGATAAAATAAGTTTTATGATCTCGCTAGCAAAAACCTCTGGATTTGGTAAAAACTGGTGATTAGGATCACAAATGGTAAGGTTTTAATTTGCGGAGCAAAATTAATTGAATACACTGAATAGGACTAAATTGAGCGACTAAAATAAGTTTCTCAAACGAATTCTAAAAAATCCTATAGGGGGAAACAACTGGTGAATATTCTAGGATATGCGCAGAAGCTTGGTAAGGCGTTAATGCTACCAATCGCAACGCTTCCGATTGCGGCATTGCTGCTACGTCTGGGTCAACCAGACTTACTCGATATCGCATTCATGGCATCTGCTGGTAACGCAATCTTCAGTCAACTACCATTATTGTTTGGTTTGGGTATAGCTATTGGTCTTTCTAAAGACGGTAACGGCGCAGCAGGTCTTGCTGGTGCAGTTGCTTACTTTGTTCTGACAGCAACCGCAACAAACATCGATGCTAGTGTAAATATGTCATTCTTCGGCGGTATCTTTGCAGGTATCATCGCAGGTCACTCTTACAATGCATTCCACGCGACTCGTCTTCCAGAGTGGCTAGCATTCTTCTCTGGCAAACGTCTAGTTCCTATTATGGCTGGTCTATTTGCTCTAGTTGCTGGCGCAATCTTTGGTGTTGTATGGCCTGCTGTTCAATCTGGTCTAGATGCACTTGCTCACGCAGTTTCAACGTCTGGCGCTATCGGTCAATTTGTTTACGGTACTCTTAACCGTGCACTTATCCCAGTAGGTCTACACCATGTACTGAACTCGTACTTCTGGTTCGGTATGGGCTCTTGTCAAGAGATCGTAGTTGTTGCAGAAGGCTTCTCTCAACTTTGTGTTGACCCTGCACTAGCTAAAACTTTAGTTGTTGGTCAAGAGTACACATTTGAATTTGCTAACTCAGTTAACCCAGAAATTGTTGCAACTGTTAAAGAAGTAACTGAAACAGTTAAATCTGGCGACCTACACCGTTTCTTCGGCGGCGATAAAGGCGCTGGCGTATTCATGAACGGTTTCTTCCCAGTAATGATGTTCGGTCTACCAGGTGCTGCACTTGCAATGTACCTAGCTGCTCCTGCTGAAAAACGTAGCCAAGTTGGTGGCGCACTATTCTCAGTTGCATTCTGTTCATTCCTAACAGGTATCACAGAGCCGCTAGAATTCATGTTCGTATTCCTAGCTCCTGCTCTATACGCAATGCACGCTGTATTTACAGGTTTGTCTCTAGTAGTTGCTAACATGTTTGGTACTCTGCACGGTTTCGGTTTCTCTGCTGGTCTTATCGACTTCGTATTGAACTGGGGTCTAGCAACTAAACCATTCGTACTACTACTAATCGGTCTTGGCTTCGGTGCTCTATACTTCTTCACTTTCTCTTTCGCAATCCGCGCTTTCAACTTGAAATCGCCAGGTCGTGAAGATGATGACGAAGCTGTTGCAGCTCCTGCTGGCGAAGCACCAAAGGGCGACCTTGCACGTCAATACCTGAAAGCTCTAGGTGGTCACGACAACCTAACTTCAATCGACGCTTGTATCACTCGTCTACGTCTAACTCTTAAAGACCGCTCTGTTGCAGATGAAGTTGTTCTTAAGAAACTTGGTGCTAAAGGTGTGGTTAAACTAGGTGAAAACAACCTACAGGTTATCCTAGGCCCACTAGCTGAAATCGTAGCTGGCGAAATGAAAGCTATTGGTGCAGGCGAAGACCTATCTGATGTAAAACTTCCACAGTAAGGGAAGTACTTAATTAAGACGTAAAGTTACTCTTAAGTAAGTGTCAAATTGAAAGCCTCCCACATGGGAGGCTTTTTTGTGCCTGCAGTTTAAGACCAGCGAACACGGTTCGTTCTATTCTTCATCGAATAGCAGAAATAATCGCAATTAACGGACGGTTCTTATTGTGCAAAGGCTAAGAATTGTGGATGATTAGCAACAATGATCTTTCTATCTTTGACTGGCGCTATAAGCGACCGTTTTCTTGGGGACGAAAGATAACTTTCTCTGACAATACTAAATACATAGAGGTGCTATAGATGAGTGAAGCTGAGGCTCGTCCATCGAATTTCATTCGCCAAATTATTGATAAAGATTTAGCGGATGGTACACACAGTAGCGTGCATACTCGTTTCCCGCCGGAGCCAAATGGCTACCTGCACATTGGTCACGCTAAATCTATTTGCTTGAACTTTGGTATTGCTCAGGACTACCAGGGACAATGTAATCTTCGTTTCGATGATACAAACCCTGAAAAAGAAGACGTTGAATACGTTGAGTCAATTAAGAATGATGTAAGCTGGTTAGGCTTCGAATGGTCTGGTGATATTTGCTACTCATCAAACTACTTCGATACGCTTTACGCTTATGCTGTGGAATTAATTAATAAAGGCTTAGCGTATGTTGACGAGCTAAGTCCTGATCAAATCCGTGAGTACCGTGGCACGCTAAAAGAGCCAGGTAAAGCGAGCCCATACCGTGACCGCAGCCCAGAAGAGAACCTAGCGTTGTTTGAAAAAATGCGTGACGGTGGCTTCGAAGAAGGTAAAGCGTGTCTACGTGCTAAGATCGACATGAGCTCTTCGTTCATGGTTATGCGCGATCCTGTTATCTACCGTGTTCGTTTTGCTCACCACCATCAAACGGCTGACAAGTGGTGCATTTACCCAATGTACGACTTTACTCACTGTATCTCTGATGCGCTGGAAGGTATTACGCACTCTATCTGTACGCTTGAATTCCAAGATAACCGTCGTTTGTACGATTGGGTTCTAGATAACATCACGATTGACTGCCAACCTCGTCAGTACGAGTTTAGCCGCCTGAATCTTGAATATACAGTGATGTCTAAGCGTAAGCTGAACCAACTTGTGGTTGAAAACCTAGTTCAAGGTTGGGATGACCCACGCATGCCTACTATTTCTGGCCTACGTCGTCGTGGTTTTACTTCAAGCTCGATTCGTGAATTCTGTAAGCGTATTGGTGTAACTAAGCAAGAGAACATGATTGAGTTCGGTTCACTTGAATCTTGCATCCGTGATGATCTGAACGAAAATGCACCTCGTGCAATGGCTGTTCTGGATCCAGTTAAGATCGTTATCGAAAACTACGAAGCAGATACAGTAGAAACGCTAACGGTTGCAAACCACCCGAACAAGCCAGAAATGGGTACTCGTGAAGTTCCATTTACACGCGAAGTTTGGATTGAACGTGACGACTTCCGTGAAGAAGCAAACAAGAAGTACAAGCGTTTGGTTCTAGGTAAAGAAGTTCGCCTGCGTGGTGCTTACGTGATCAAAGCTGAACGTATCGAAAAAGATGCAGAAGGCAACATTACGACTATCTTCTGTTCTTACGACAATGAAACATTGGGTAAGAACCCTGCAGATGGCCGCAAAGTGAAAGGCGTTATCCACTGGGTATCTGCTGATAAAGCATTACCTGCTGAGATTCGTTTGTACGATCGTCTATTCACAGTGCCAAACCCAGCCGCTGCTGATGACTTCGCTGCAACGCTAAACCCTGAATCACTTGTTACGCTAAATGGTTTTGTTGAACCTAGCTTAGCAGAAGGTGTGGCAGAACAAGCGTACCAATTTGAACGTACAGGTTACTTCTGTGTGGATTCGAAAGACTCTAAAGCAGACGCACTAGTCTTCAACCGTACGGTTGGTCTACGTGACACTTGGGGTAAAACTGAAGCTTAATGCTTGAGTGCTTAGTTTGTTAAAAGCGACCCAATAAAAAACCGGCTTAGAGCCGGTTTTTTTGTGTCTGAATAATATGGGATAAGTATCGGAGATCGTACTTATGTAGGGCCATATAAAAAACGCCGGCCTAAGCCAGCGTTCTGTATTACTTCTTCGCTTTATGCGCGTCTGGATTGCCTTTGCAATCTCCGCTAATGCTTTTGCCGTACAAGTACAAACTGTGGTTTGTTAGTTGCACGTTGTAACGCTGAGCAATCTCTTTCTGTCTTTCTTCGATGATGTCATCAGAGAATTCGATCACTTCGCCACAATCTAAACATACAAGGTGGTCGTGGTGGTGCTGTGTAGAAAGTTCAAATACAGACTTGCCGCCTTCGAAGTGGTGACGAGTTACAATGCCAGCGTCATCGAATTGGTTAAGTACTCGATAAACGGTTGCAAGACCGATTTCTTCACCTAGGTCGATCAGCTTCTTATATAAATCTTCAGCACTAATATGTTGGCAGTCTGGCTGTTGTAATACTTCTAAAATTTTGAGCCGTGGAAGGGTCACTTTAAGACCTGCATCTTTTAGCGCTTGATTATTGTCTGACATATACTTTCCTGTTGATGATCTGCAGCAATTAACAGAATTCAATATTAATACCATTATAGTTTAGTCAGGCATAACAATAAACCACGAACTTCAAAGGGTTACTTACTGACATCACAATCTGTTTTGTAAATTGGAAGTATCTCACTTATAGTGGAGGTACGACCAGTCAAGGTGACGGTGTTTCTGATATGAACATGGAATGTTGTTATGAATAAGCAACTCGCAAAAATATATAAACCCAACATTGTAAAATTTGCTCTTAATATTTGGCCTCCCTTCTGGGGAGCGGGTATTCGAATAGCCCACATTAGCACTGACTTTAGGGTTGTTAAGACAGTACTTAAGCTACGCTGGTGGAATAAGAACGCCAATCGTACTCAATATGGCGGCAGTATCTTTTCTCTTACCGATCCCGTTTACTCATTGATGTTAATGGGAATTTTAGGTGAACGATATTATGTTTGGGATAAAGAAGCGAGCATTAACTTCATCAAGCCGGGGCAATCGGACTTGTATGCAGATTTTGAGATAAGGCAAGGGCAGCTTGACGATATCTATCGTCAGACGCAACTCGGTGAAAAGTGTTTCCCCGAATTTATTATTCACGTGAAAGATAAGCAGGGTAATGTGGTTTCAGAAATTCAACGCACCCTCTATGTAAGAAAGAAGCCGCAATTTAGAGATGATGATGAAGCATTAGAGGCTGAGTGCTAATTAATAGATTTTAAATAGCAAAAAACCTCCTATAAGGAGGTTTTTTCATATCTACATAATGGTTATTAACTGTAACAATTAACAACCACTAGAGAATTAGTCTTCTAGCTCTGCTAGGCACATCTCTTCGTGGATTTGTTTAACCCAGTTAGATACGCGCTCATCAGTTAGCTCAGGTTGACGGTCTTCATCGATACATAGACCAACGAATTGGCTGTCATCGCCTTCAACTAAACCTTTCGATGCTTCGAATTCGTAGCCTTCAGTTGATGTGTGACCTAGGATAGTACCGCCTTTCGCTTCAACGATGTCACGGATAGTACCCATAGCATCACAGAAGTATTCTGCGTAATCTTCTTGGTCGCCACAACCAAAGATAGCAACAAGCTTAGTTGAGAAATCAATAGCTTCTAGCTCTGGGAAAAAGTCATCCCAATCACATTGTGCTTCGCCGTAGTACCACGTAGGGATACCAAGCAGCAGTAGATCGAAGTTATCGATATCTTCTTTGCTGCTTTTTGCAATGTCTTGAACGTGAACGAGCTGTTTGCTCAATTGCTTTTGAATCATCTTAGCAACAGCTTCAGTGTTACCTGTATCGCTACCAAAGAAGAGACCTACACTTGCCATAGAATCATTACCTTTCATTTTGTCTGTTGTCGGTGTAATAAAGTTCGGAAGAGAATCGTTAGATCCCAGTTCCTTCCCAGCTTAGTTGGATTATCCCTTTGGCGATAAAACCCGCACAGCCAAGGAAAAGTACTAACCATACGATGCGACGACCAAATGGAGGAACATTTCCCTGCTTGAGAACGTCCTTAATTGCCATACCGATTAAAAAGAAAATCGCGGCAAACAGGAGATCTAAACCAACAGATTCGATGATGTTCATGTAGTCGTAAAGCATGGGAACCTTATATACCAATTTTGCTTGGGCGCACTATATCACTGTTGTGAGATAAAGTTAATCTGCAGTAATTACACAGCTCTCATTTATCTGCACGAAAAAGCGCAGTTAAGCGATGAATTTTCTAATTGCTCGAAGTACTTCTGCTGGTTTTTCAGCATGCAGCCAGTGACCGGTGTTGGCAATGACGTGCGCTTTTGCATTAGAAAATTGCTGTTGAACGGCTGCTTGATGTTCTGCGGTGAGGTAATCAGAATCCCCACCTTTTATGAGTAAGGTTTTGACCGAGGTTTTCTCGATCGGTTCCCAGCCAATGATGTGCGCGTAATTAGCGAGCAGTGATGCGACGTTAAAGCGCCACTCCATAATGCCTTGCTCTGTTTTGAACAAAGATTTGGTTAAAAACTGGCGAACGCCATCGATCTCGATATGTTTTGCGAGAATCTTGAGTGCGTCTGAGCGTGAAGTCGGCTTTTCTTCTATCACGGCTTGCAGGCCTGCGAATACGTTGTCGTGGCGACTCTGAGTGTACGCGACCGGAGCCATATCCAAGACAATCAACTTTTGCAGTGCAAGGTGCTGTGTCAGTGCCATCGCTACTTTGCCACCCATCGAGTGACCAATCACAGTGACGTCTTTTAACTTAAGATCATGCAGCAGTTGAGCCACGTCTTGTGCCATCGCTTGATAGTTATGAGTGTCACTATGGAAGGATTGACCGTGGTTGCGGAGATCGATACTAAGTACCTGATGATCGGCTTTTAGATCCCTAGCGAGCAAGCCAAGGTTGTCCAGATTACCGAATAATCCATGGATCAAAACAATGGTGTGACCCTCACCTTCAATTTTATAGTTGAGCTGTACTGACATTTTTATCTTATTCATGGTGGGTTTGACGTAGAGTATCCGCGCGGATCTCGCTATAATCCCCCAGAGTTTAAACATTGAGATTGTGAAAAGCGAATGAAAACAATTGAGGTTGATGAGGACCTATACCGTTTTATTGCGGGTCAGACAGAACGTATTGGCGAAAGCGCTTCAGATATTCTGCGCCGCTTGTTACAGGTTGATAGCCAAGGCATGGCTCCGATCGAAGAGATCGTTGAGCCAAAAGGTATCGTTGTTAGCAAAGAGGTAGGCTTTACTCCAGAGAAGTTCGATGGCGTTAAAGAAATGCGCTCACTACTAATATCAGATGAGTTTGCATCACTAAAGAAAGCCATTGATCGTTTCATGCTTGTGTTATCAACACTGCATAAAATCGACCCTTTAAGCTTTTCAGAAGCAACTCAAGTAAAAGGCCGTAAGCGCGTTTACTTTGCAGATAACGAAGCGACGTTGCTAGCAAACGGCAACACGACTAAGCCTAAAGCTATTCCACAAAGTCCTTTTTGGGTTATTACTAATAACAATACAAGCCGAAAAAGACAGATGGTTGAGCAGCTTATGAGCCGCATGAGTTTCCAAGCAGAATTGATAGAAAAAGTAACAGGTTCAATTTAACGAAATCTGATTTAAACCTCATAATATCCATGGATAAGAAGATATTATGAGGTTTTTTTGTTTTTAAATTTTATATATAAGGATGTCGAAAAATGGCTATGCACCCTCGTGCTGGGCAGAAAGCTCAGCAGGAAGATCTTCATAATATCCCGGCTTTAGTTGCTAACTATTTCTTACAGCAACCGGATGCTACGAACCCAGATCATAAAGTACTTTTCGGTACTTCAGGTCACCGCGGTACAGCAGACAAATCAACATTTAACGAAAATCACATTCTAGCAATTGCACAAGCGGTTGCTGAAGTTCGTGCCGAGCAAGGTACTACTGGCCCTCTTTTCTTAGGTAAAGATACTCACGCGCTATCTGAGCCTGCGTTCTCTACGGTTATCGAAGTGCTTGTAGCGAACGGTGTTGAAGTTATTATTCAAGAAAACAACGGCTTTACTCCAACACCGGGTATCTCGCACGCGATTCTTACGCATAACCTAGTGAATGACAAAAAAGCCGACGGCATTGTTATCACGCCTTCACATAACCCACCTCAAGACGGCGGTATTAAATACAACCCGACACACGGTGGCCCAGCTGAAGCTGAATTGACTCAAGCGATTGAAGACCGTGCGAACGTGATCATTGCTGAGCAAATGCAAGGTGTTAAGCGTACGCCTATCGCACAGGCTAAACAGTCTGATCTAGTAAAAGAAGTCGACCTAGTGGCGCCATACGTCGCTGATTTGGTTAACGTCGTTGATATGGAAGCGATCCAGAAAGCAAACATCAAGATTGGTGTTGATCCACTGGGTGGCAGCGGTATTGATTACTGGCGTCAAATTGGTAAAGCGTACAATCTAGATCTTACTCTGGTAAGTGAAGCGGTTGACCCTTCATTCCAATTCATGTCTCTAGATAAAGATGGCGTGGTTCGTATGGACTGTTCTTCTCCATACGCAATGGCAGGCTTACTGGCGCTTAAAGACGAGTACGCTCTAGCGTTTGGTAACGACCCAGATTACGATCGCCACGGCATCGTGACACCTAAAGGCTTGATGAATCCAAACCACTTCTTAGCGGTTTGTATTGATTACCTATACCGTAACCGTGAAGGTTGGGGTAAAGACGTTGCTGTTGGTAAGACATTAGTATCAAGCGCATTGATTGACCGTGTTGTTGCTGACTTAGGTCGCGAACTTTGTGAAGTGCCAGTTGGTTTCAAATGGTTCGTTGATGGTCTATACAACGGCCAGTTTGGTTTTGGTGGTGAAGAGAGTGCAGGTGCTTCTTTCCTACGTAAAGACGGTACGCCTTGGTCAACAGATAAAGATGGCCTGATTCTTTGCTTACTTGCGGCTGAGATCACAGCTGTGACAGGTAAGAACCCACAAGAATACTACGAAGAGCTTGCCGCTAAACACGGTGAATCTAAGTACAACCGTATTCAAGCGGTAGCAAATGGCGCACAAAAAGACGTACTTAAAAAGCTATCTCCAGAGATGGTTTCTGCTGAGACGCTGGCTGGCGATGCAATTACTGCACGCTTAACACACGCTCCAGGTAACGGTGCTGCGATTGGTGGCCTGAAAGTGACAACTGAGAACGGCTGGTTTGCTGCTCGTCCATCAGGCACTGAAGACATCTACAAGATCTACTGTGAAAGCTTTAAGGGTGAAGAGCACCTGAAAGCAATCGAAGCAGAAGCTCAAGAGATTGTGAACCAAGTATTTGCAGCGGCTGGCCTATAATCGAATCTCGATTACTAGAGTTGCTACGTAAATAGAAGAAGGGTTGATGTGAAAGCATCAGCCCTTTTTGTTTGTGTTAGTTACGTATAAGCGGGAAAAGGTAACTGAGTTAGCTCAGACGACTAACCGTGTGGCCAACTTTGTGGCATCACAAACCAGAATTGCCCCGACTTTGTTTGCCCATGGACGAAGCGATCACCGAACTCGGTGATAGGCTGACTGCTGAAATCATCCGTCCCTGCTGCCCATTGCTCTTTGGTGAGTGGATACAGTGGTTCACTGATTAAATGAGCCTGATCTTGATAGCACCAAAAGCCGTTTACTTGGCTTGGGTTAATGTCATAGCCCAAGCATTTTGTCGGTATGTTTTGCTCTAAGAAAGGGTTGGTATACAGACGACCTTGCATCAGTAAGTGTTTTGAGTCGACATCGATTTCTGGATATTGCTCGACAAAGGCGGCAGAAGAGGACATTTCGAGTTGGTGGCTGAGCATCCTGTCGAGTTTCTTATCCAATTGGTCGTGAGAGTTGGGTCCAAACCATGTTTGTTCGTGGAGCAGATAAAACTTAATCGCCACTTCCCAATGTTCCAGCTTTTGGCTGCTCTCTTCTTTAAGAATAAAGTCGATTGCACCGAGAGTTCTGCCTTCCACATTGATCTGAATCTCGTCGTGCTTTATCGAGTAATTCGGTGAGGCAGCGATCACTTGCTCGCATAGATATTGGTAGAGGAAACCTAATCTAGGATTACCCTCATAAGTATGTGATGAGTCGATGGCATGGTTGCTAGAGAATGCACTGAGATCCGAAACCGGTGGCTTGATTTCTAGTAATGGCGGTGAGTCGATGACCCATTGGTAAAAACGTTGCAGTGCTGTCATCTCTTCCTCATAAACTCATCGTGGGGCTTTCGACATTCTACCCGTAAATTGATATAACGACGTTATTATGAAGGTAAGCTGGAAATAAAAATGAATAACTTACAATTAGAAAAGCTACTTAACGAAAAACTGCAGCCACAGCAGATTAAAGATTACTGTCCGAATGGCCTTCAAGTCGAAGGTGCTTCTGAAGTCAAGCGTATTGTTACTGGTATTACGGCTTCGCAAGCTTTGATTAATAAAGCGGTTGAGCTAGAGGCTGACGCTTTGTTGGTTCATCACGGTTTCTTTTGGAAAGGTGAGTCAGAGGCAATTCGTGGCATGAAGGGCAAGCGTATTCGTACCCTAATTAAAAATGACATCAATCTTTTAGGTTATCACTTGCCGCTTGATATCCACCCTGAGCTTGGTAATAACGCGAAACTGGCGGAGTTACTTGAGATAGAAGTCGAAGGCGGTTTGGAAGGGCACCCACAATCGGTTGCTATGTTTGGTAAATTAAAAACACCAATGACAGGTACTGAATTCGCAGCAAAAATCGATCAAGCTCTAAATCGTAAACCACTGCATATCGCTCCAGAAAACCAAGACAAAATGATAACGACCGTCGGTTGGTGTACTGGTGGTGGTCAAGACTACATTGAGCTAGCGGCTTCTCAAGGCATTGATGCTTTTATTTCTGGTGAAATTTCTGAGCGCACTACTTACTCAGCACGCGAGCAAGACATTCATTATTTTGCTGCTGGCCACCACGCGACTGAGCGATACGGTGTAAAAGCGTTAGGTGAATGGTTAGCGGAAGAACATGGCTTGGATGTTGAGTTTATCGATATCGATAACCCAGTTTAAGAGCAGATGCGAGATAAGGGGTACGAGTCGAGTGTATGCGTCGTTCTCTAGAATTGAGCAGGTAACCTGTATAGTTTATCTGCTCGCTTAAGGAGATCCCCAACTCATTCGTCCCTCGTTCTTGGGGATGACGGGGTTGAGAGCGTACAAAAGAAAAGGGTTGATGTTCTCACATCAACCCCTTTTAACATTATGATTTATAGCAACTATTCACGTTCGTGAAGTGCTTTAAAGTCACGTTGTTCTTCACCAGTATATAGCTGACGAGGACGACCGATACGGTTCGTCGGATCGCTGTGCATTTCGTTCCAGTGAGCAATCCAACCGATGGTACGAGACATCGCGAAGATTACTGTAAACATAGATACTGGAATACCGATTGCTTTCAGAATGATACCTGAGTAGAAATCTACGTTCGGGTATAGCTTCTTAGAAACAAAGTACTCATCAGAAAGAGCGATACGCTCAAGTTCCATCGCTACGTCTAGTAGTGGATCTTGGATGTTTAGCTCTTTAAGCACTTCGTGACACGCTTCGCGCATTACTGTTGCACGTGGGTCGTAGTTCTTGTAAACACGGTGACCGAAGCCCATCAAACGGAATGGGTCATCTTTGTCTTTTGCTTTCGCAACGTATTCTTCAATGTTATCTACGCTACCGATCTCTTCAAGCATGCGCAGACAAGCTTCGTTTGCACCGCCGTGAGCTGGGCCCCAAAGTGATGCGATACCTGCTGCGATACACGCAAACGGGTTAGCACCAGATGAACCAGCAAGACGCACTGTAGACGTAGAAGCGTTCTGTTCGTGGTCAGCATGTAGAGTGAAAATCTTATCCATTGCACGAGCAACGATAGGGTTCACTTCATACTCTTCACATGGGTTTGCAAACATCATGTGTAAGAAGTTTTCTGCGTAGCCTAGGTCGTTACGTGGGTAGATAAACGGCTGACCGATTGAATATTTGTAACACATTGCAGCCAGTGTTGGCATTTTTGAAATCAGGCGGTATGCCGCAATTTCACGGTGTGTATCGTTGTTGACATCAAGTGAGTCGTGGTAGAACGCCGCTAGAGCGCCTACAACACCACACATTACAGCCATAGGGTGAGCGTCACGACGGAAGCCGTGGAAGAAACTAGCGATTTGCTCGTGCACCATAGTGTGACGTGTCACGGTAGTCTTGAACTTTTCATACTCAGCTCGAGATGGGGCTTCACCGTAAAGAAGTATGTAACATACTTCTAAGTAATCAGCGTTATTGGCAAGTTGGTCGATTGGATAACCACGATGTAAAAGAATGCCTTTTCCACCGTCAATAAAAGTGATTTGAGACTCACAGGATGCAGTGGCAAGAAAACCAGGGTCAAAAGTGAAAAAACCATTAGAACCTAGTGTACGAACATCGATCACTGGAGTACCAAGTACACCTTCTGTAATCGGCAGCTCGATTGGCGCTTGACCTTCAATGTGAAGGGTAGCTTTCTTATCCGCCATAACAATCTCCTTTGTTTATTATTAATCCGTCCAGGATGTTTATGTGCCATTTTTTTACTGGTCTTACGTGGGAAAGTCAATTTTTCTACAGCTTTGTGTGCACTTGTTAGTGTTTTTTACATTAAATTCGTTAAAAATCTGGTCTGTGTAGCATTATTTGTTACATCAATTGTATTAGAATGTTGCCAGCCGTATAGTGGCGCTGAAAAGTTTGGTTAAAACCTTATAAATGCAAGGCTAAGAAGAAATGTGAGGTGTCTTTCTTAATCGAGCAGTTAACAATTATTTTACAATTATCTAAGGCTCAACTTCAGTTATTTGTTAAGTTAATGTTAAATTTTGAAGGTTTGCAATCAAATTTTGTCCATAACAATATCATAAGGTTATTTAATGACCATAATGCTCAATGGAGCTGAGTGAGCAAGCCCGTGAAAGAAAGAAAGACAAGACCTGTTAATTTAGATTTACAGACCATCCACTTTCCAATCACAGCAATAGCTTCCATCCTACACCGTGTGTCTGGGGTGATAACTTTTGTCGCGATTGGAATTTTGCTTTGGTTACTATCCATTTCCCTCTCATCCCCAGTAGGCTTTGCCGAAGCTAGCGACATTGTCGATGGTTTCTTCGTGAAGTTTATTCTGTGGGGCATTTTAACCGCTTTGGCTTACCACATTGCTGGTGGTATTCGTCACCTTCTTATGGACCTTGGTCACTTTGAAGAGCTGGAATCTGGCGCGAAGAGCGCTAAGGTTGCATTCGCAGCAACAGCGGTATTGTCTCTACTAGCGGGGATCTTAGTATGGTAAACAACGTTTCTACTTTTGGTCGTAATGGTGTCCACGATTATCTATTGATTCGTGCTACTGCCATCATTATGACGCTTTACACTATCTACCTAGTTAGCTTTTGTGCTTTCTCTGGTGATATCTCTTACGCATCTTGGACGCAATTCTTTGGTGGAACCTTCACTAAAGTCTTCACCATGTTAGCGCTTACTTCTGTTTTGGTTCACGCGTGGATCGGCCTATGGCAAGTACTAACTGACTACATCAAATGCGCAAAACTGCGTGTTGGTCTTCAAGTCGGTGTTGTTGCAGTTCTTCTTGGATATTTCTTCTCTGGTCTGTTTATTTTGTGGGGTGCGTAAGTGACTATTCCTGTTCGTGAGTTTGATGCCGTAGTTATCGGCGCTGGTGGTGCAGGTATGCGTGCCGCACTGCAAATTTCTGAGCAAGGCCTTTCTTGTGCATTGCTTTCTAAAGTTTTCCCTACTCGTTCTCATACGGTTTCAGCGCAAGGCGGCATCACTGTTGCTCTTGGTAACGCGCATGAAGACCATTGGGAACAACATATGTATGACACAGTAAAAGGTTCTGATTACATCGGTGACCAAGACGCTATCGAATACATGTGTAAAAACGGTCCTGAGTCGGTAATCGAACTCGAAAAAATGGGCCTACCTTTCTCTCGTTTTGAGAACGGTACTATTTACCAGCGTCCTTTCGGTGGTCAATCTAAAAACTTTGGTGGTGAGCAAGCGGCTCGTACCGCAGCTGCAGCCGACCGTACTGGTCACGCTCTGCTTCACACGCTTTACCAACAAAACATTAAACACAAAACGACTGTTTTCTCTGAGTGGTATGCACTGGATCTTGTTAAAAACGAAGATGGTGCAATTTTAGGTACTACCGCGCTTTGTATGGAAACGGGCGAGGTTTGCTACTTCAAAGCGAAGGCAACAATCCTTGCGACTGGTGGTGCTGGTCGTATCTACGCATCAACAACCAATGCACACATTAACACTGGTGACGGTGTTGGTATGGCGATTCGTGCTGGCGTTCCTATGCAAGACATCGAAATGTGGCAGTTCCACCCGACGGGTATCGCTGGTGCAGGTGTATTGGTAACGGAAGGTTGTCGTGGTGAAGGTGGTTACCTTCTCAATAAAGACGGCGAACGCTTCATGGAACGTTACGCACCAAACGCTAAAGACTTAGCGGGTCGTGATGTTGTTGCTCGTTCAATGATGGTTGAAATTCGTGAAGGTCGCGGTTGCGATGGCCCTTGGGGTCCACATATTAAGCTTAAGCTTGATCACTTAGGTAAAGAGACGCTTGAATCTCGTCTTCCTGGTGTATGTGAACTTTCTCGTACCTTTGCTCACGTTGATCCAGTGAAAGAGCCAATCCCAGTAATCCCGACATGTCACTACATGATGGGTGGTGTTCCAACACAAGTTTCTGGTCAAGCTATTAAGCAAACCGAAGACGGCAGCGATGTTGAAATCCAAGGTCTATTTGCTTGTGGTGAAATCGCATCAGTATCAGTACATGGTGCCAACCGTCTAGGTGGTAACTCACTGCTTGATTTGGTGGTATTTGGTCGTGCGACAGGTCTACACCTAGGTGAGACACTGAAGAAGCAAGACGAAGCGAAACCTGCAACTGAAGCTGACATTGAGCGTTCACTAGAGCGTTACAACCGTTGGGAAAACAGCACAGACGGCGAAGATCCAGCGCAAATCCGTAAAGATCTTCAGCAATGTATGCAGAATAACTTCTCAGTATTCCGTGAAGGCAAAGCAATGGCTGAAGGCCTAGAAGAGCTAAAAGCGATTCGCGAGCGTCTGAAAAATGCACACCTATCTGATAAGTCTACAGAGTTCAACACTCAACGTATCGAGTGTCTAGAGCTTGAAAACTTGATGGAAACGGCATTCGCAACGGCTGTTGCTGCAAATTTCCGTACAGAGAGCCGTGGCGCACACGCTCGATTCGATTTCCCTGACCGTGATGATGAGCAATGGCTATGCCACTCACTTTACAACCCAGAGTCAGAGAGCATGACTAAGCGTGGTGTAAACATGGAACCTATCCATCGTGAAGCGTTCCCACCAAAAGCACGTACGTACTAAGGAGATATGACCATGAAACTGAATTTCTCTTTATATCGTTACAATCCAGATGTCGACCAGAAACCTTATATGAAGGAATACACTCTAGAAGTGGATGAAGGTTCAGACATGATGCTTTTGGATGCGCTTATTCTGTTGAAAGAGCAAGATCCAACAATCTCATTCCGTCGCTCATGCCGTGAAGGTGTATGTGGCTCGGATGGTTTGAACATGAACGGTAAAAATGGCCTAGCGTGTATCACGCCATTGTCTGCGCTTTCGGGCCAAGACAAGATTGTGATTCGCCCACTGCCTGGCTTACCCGTTGTTCGTGACCTGATTGTAGACATGACTCAGTTCTACGATAACTACGAAAAAGTGAAGCCATTCTTAGTGTCTGATGGCAATGTGCCACCGGCTCGTGAAAACTTACAAAGCCCTGATGAGCGTGCTCATTTAGATGGATTGTACGAATGTATCATGTGTGCATGTTGTACAACGTCATGCCCATCATTCTGGTGGAACCCTGACAAATTCATCGGACCAGCAGGCCTGCTTGCAGCGTACCGTTGGCTAATTGATAGCCGAGATACAGCGACAGACGAACGTTTGTCCGATCTTGATGATGCATTTAGCGTTTTTCGTTGCCATGGCATCATGAATTGTGTAAGTGTTTGTCCTAAGGGATTAAATCCGACGAAAGCTATTGGTCACATCAAGACCATGCTAGTGAATCGTTCGGTTTAAGTTATATAAAAATTGCCGCCCTAGAAGTTTTGGGGCGGCCTTTTAATAGCTCGGCATAGACCGCAGCAAACGTGAAAACTACTGGTTAAGGGAAAATATGCACAACGGCGTGATGAAGGCATGGCTCGAGTCTTCACACTTGGCTGGCGCCAATGCAACGTACGTAGAAGAACTCTATGAACTGTATCTAAGTGACCCAGATTCGGTAAGTGACGAATGGAGAAGTGTTTTTGAAGAACTGCCTGTGCAAGCTTCAGAGACAGTGGAACAACCACACTCTCGTGTTCGTGAATACTTCCGTCGACTCGCTCAAGAAACAAAGCATTACAGTGTCCAAGTTAGTGATCCAGATGTCGATGCGAAACAAGTAAAGGTTCTGCAACTTATTAATGCCTATCGATTCCGAGGGCATCAAGCAGCAAATCTAGACCCCCTAGGTTTATGGAAAAGAGCGACAGTTGATGAACTGGACCCTTCTTTCCACACTCTTACCGAAGATGACCTCAATGAGACGTTCAACGTCGGCTCTTACGCCATTGGCCAAGAGACGATGGTGCTTAAAGATCTCTACAAATCTCTAAAGCAAACGTATTGTGGCTCTATTGGTGCTGAATACATGCACATGACAAATACAGAGCAAAAGCGTTGGATCCAACAACGTTTAGAGTCTGTATCTGGTCAACCCTCTTTCAACAAAGAAGAAAAGCAAGCTTTCCTAGAAGAGCTAACTGCTGCTGAAGGTCTTGAGCGCTATCTTGGTGCGAAATTCCCAGGCGCAAAACGCTTCTCGTTGGAAGGTGGTGATGCTCTTATCCCAATGACGAAAGAAATTATTCGTCATGCTGGCGGACAAGGCATGCGTGAAGTTGTTGTTGGTATGGCTCACCGTGGTCGTCTAAACATGTTGGTCAACGTGCTTGGTAAAAAGCCACAAGACCTGTTTGACGAGTTTGCGGGCAAGCACGATGACACGTGGGGTACTGGTGATGTGAAATACCACCAAGGCTTCTCTGCGGACTTCGCAACGCCAGGCGGCAACGTTCACTTAGCACTAGCATTTAACCCATCTCACTTAGAAATCGTAAACCCGGTAGTTATCGGTTCAGTACGTGCACGTCAAGATCGCCTTGGTGATAATGATGGTAGCCGTGTACTTCCAATTACTATCCACGGTGACTCAGCTATCGCTGGTCAGGGTGTAGTACAAGAGACGTTTAACATGTCTCAAGCTCGTGGTTTCTGTGTAGGTGGTACGGTTCGTATCGTTGTAAACAACCAAGTTGGTTTTACAACGTCTAACCCTCGCGATACACGCTCTACGATGTACTGTACCGATATCGCGAAGATGGTTCAGGCTCCGATTTTCCACGTTAACTCTGATGATCCAGAAGCGGTTGCGTTTGTTGCGCGTCTTGCATTGGATTACCGTAATACGTTTAAGCGTGATGTTGTTATTGATTTGGTTTGTTACCGTCGCCACGGTCACAATGAAGCCGATGAGCCGAATGCAACACAGCCTTTGATGTACCAAAAAATCAAGAAGCACCCAACACCACGTAAGCTTTACGCTGACGTGCTAATGGAGCGCGGTGAGTTTGGTATTGATACAGCAACTCAGCTAGTTAACGAATATCGTGATGCACTTGATCACGGTGAAGTTGTGGTTAAAGAGTGGCGTCCAATGGCACTTCACTCAGTAGACTGGTCTCCTTACCTAGGTCACGACTGGAACATCGAGTGGGATAACAAGATTGATATCGAGCGCCTGAAAGAGCTTGGTACCAAACTTTGTCAATACCCGGACAGCCACAAGCTGCAAAGCCGAGTAAATAAACTGTACAACGATCGTACTGCCATGGTGAATGGTGAGAAACAAGTCGATTGGGGTATGGCTGAAACTCTGGCATACGCAACACTTGTTGACGACGGTAAGCGTATTCGTATCTCAGGCCAAGATTCAGGTCGTGGTACGTTCTTCCACCGTCACTCAGTACTGCACAATCAATCAGATGCAAGCACGTATGTTCCTCTTGCGAACATTCATGATAAACAAGGGCCATTCCAAGTGTTTGACTCTGTGTTATCTGAAGAAGCGGTACTCGCATTTGAGTATGGTTACGCGACAGCAGAGCCAAGCGGTCTAACCCTTTGGGAAGCTCAATTTGGTGACTTCGCAAACGGTGCACAAGTTGTTATCGACCAATTCATTTCATCAGGTGAGCAAAAGTGGGCACGTCTATGTGGTCTAACTATGCTGCTTCCTCACGGTTATGAAGGCCAAGGCCCGGAGCACTCTTCTGCACGTCTTGAGCGTTACCTTCAGTTATGTGCTGAACAAAACATGCAGGTTGTTGTTCCTTCAACACCAGCTCAGGTTTACCACATGATTCGCCGTCAGGTTGTTCGACCAATGCGTCGTCCACTGATTGTAATGTCACCTAAGTCATTGCTTCGTCACCCTCTGTGTACTTCTTCTCTTGAAGATTTGGCAGAAGGCACGTTCCAACCAGCTATCGCAGAAATTGATGATCTGGCTCCTGAGAACGTAAAACGCGTCGTGTTCTGTTCAGGTAAGGTTTACTTTGACCTGCTTGACCAAAGACGTAAGAACGAGCAAGACGATGTCGCTATTGTACGTATTGAGCAACTTTACCCGTTCCCTTATGAGGACGTGAGAGCTGCCATCGCACAGTACACAAATGTAGTCGATTACGTTTGGTGTCAAGAAGAGCCACAAAACCAAGGTGCTTGGTACAGTAGCCAACATAATTTCCGAGCTGCTATCCCAGTAGGTGCTGATATTCAATACGCAGGTCGTCCTGCATCAGCATCACCAGCTGTTGGCTATATGTCAGTACACTTGAAACAACAAAAAGCGTTAGTTGACGACGCTTTGACCCTACTTAAGAACTAGAAGTAAAAGGAAAATACGCACATGACAATTGAAATTCTGGTTCCAGATTTACCTGAATCTGTGGCTGATGCAACAGTTGCTACTTGGCACAAAAAACCGGGCGAAGCGGTTGCACGTGATGAAGTCATTGTAGATATCGAAACAGATAAAGTAGTTCTAGAAGTACCGGCTCCTGAAGCGGGTGTTCTGGAAGCTATCATCGAAGAAGAGGGTGCTACGGTACTTTCTAAGCAGCTTTTGGCTAAAATCAAGCCGGGTGCTGTCGCTGGTGAACCAACGAAAGACACCACTGAAGATACAGAAGCATCTCCTGATAAGCGCCATAAAGCTGCGCTAACAGAAGAGAACAACGACGCACTAAGCCCAGCTGTTCGTCGCCTGCTTGCTGAGCACAACCTACAACCAGCTGACGTTAAAGGCACTGGTGTTGGTGGTCGTATTACTCGTGAAGACATCGACGCACACCTAGCAGCAGCGAAAGCGGCTCCGGCAGCAGCATCTGCACCAGCAGTTGAAGCGCCAGCAGCGGCTCGCAGCCAAAAACGCGTGCCTATGACTCGCCTGCGTAAGACAGTTGCAAACCGTCTTCTAGAAGCGAAAAACAGCACAGCAATGCTGACTACTTTCAACGAAGTGAACATGAAGCCAATCATGGACCTTCGTAAGCAGTACAAAGACCAATTCGAGAAACGTCACGATACGCGTCTTGGCTTCATGTCTTTCTACGTGAAAGCAGTAACAGAAGCACTGAAGCGTTTCCCAGAAGTGAACGCTTCTATTGATGGTACAGATATCGTTTACCACAACTACTTCGACATCAGCATGGCGGTATCTACGCCACGTGGTCTAGTGACTCCAGTACTCAAAGACTGTGACACACTAGGTTTCGCTGATATCGAAAAAGGCATCAAAGAGCTAGCAATCAAAGGTCGTGACGGCAAGCTAACGGTTGATGAACTGATGGGCGGCAACTTCACTATCACAAACGGTGGTGTATTTGGTTCTCTAATGTCTACGCCAATCATCAACCCGCCTCAAGCGGCAATTTTGGGTATGCACAAAATCCAAGACCGTCCAATGGCTGTTGATGGCAAGGTAGAGATTCTACCAATGATGTACCTAGCGCTTTCTTACGACCACCGTCTAATCGATGGCCGTGAATCAGTTGGCTTCCTAGTGACCATCAAAGAGCTTCTAGAAGATCCTGCACGTCTGCTATTAGACGTTTAGTATCGCTAAAACGTCTAGTTAACCCCGTTAGCTAGACGTAAAAAGTTTCAAAGGCTAGGCTGCTCAACGTCTGGCCTTCAATTGAACTGTAAAGCCATTAGAAAATGGACAGCAGTTGTTTTGAGAAGACCCTACAGACGTAACACAGGAAACTGTGTCGTTATGGAAATAATAATCCCTTAAGGGAAAATAAACGGAATATCAAAATGAATTTGCATGAATACCAAGCCAAACAGCTGTTTGCAGAATTCGGTTTGCCTGTACCAGAAGGTTTCGCATGTGATACTGCACAAGAAGCTTTCGAAGCTGCAGGTCGTATCAGTACAGCCAAGAAAGTCGTTAAGTGTCAAGTACACGCTGGTGGCCGCGGTAAAGCGGGCGGCGTAGAGCTACATGACACCAAAGAAGGCGTTAAAGAGTTTGCACAAAAGTGGCTAGGTAAAAACCTAGTGACTTACCAAACAGACGCTAATGGTCAGCCTGTAACTAAGATCCTAGTTGAAGAAGCATCAAACATTGCTAACGAACTTTACCTAGGTGCTGTTGTTGACCGCGCAACGCGTAAAATTGTATTCATGGCGTCAACTGAAGGCGGTGTGGACATTGAGAAAATCGCTGAAGAAACTCCAGAGTTGATTCACCAATCAGCGATCGATCCTCTAGTAGGCCCTCAAGCTTACCAAGGCCGTGAACTGGCGTTCAAACTTGGTCTAGTTGGCGATCAAATCAAACAGTTCGTTAAGATCTTCATGGGTCTTGGCCAAATGTTTTCTCAGTACGACCTAGCTCTACTAGAAATCAACCCGCTTGTAATTACTGGCGAAGGCAACCTGCTTTGTCTAGACGGCAAGATCAACATCGACTCAAACGCGATGTACCGTCAGCCTAAACTACGTGAAATGCACGATCCATCTCAAGAAGATGAGCGCGAAGCACACGCAGCACAGTGGGAACTGAACTACGTAGCACTAGATGGTAACGTTGGCTGTATGGTTAACGGTGCAGGCCTTGCGATGGGTACGATGGATATCGTAAACCTACACGGCGGCAAGCCAGCAAACTTCCTTGATGTAGGCGGCGGCGCGACAAAAGAACGTGTAGCTGAAGCATTCAAGATCATCCTTTCTGATGACAATGTTAAAGCAGTACTCGTAAACATTTTCGGTGGCATCGTTCGTTGTGACATGATCGCTGAAGGTATTATCGGTGCAGTTAAAGAAGTCGGCGTAACAGTTCCTGTAGTTGTTCGTCTAGAAGGTACAAACGCAGACCTAGGTCGCGAAGTACTTGCTAATTCTGATGTTGATATCATTGCAGCTGAATCTCTAACAGATGCTGCTCAGAAAGTTGTTGCTGCTGCGGAGGCTAAATAATGTCTGTATTAATTAACAAAGACACTAAAGTAATCTGTCAGGGTTTCACTGGCGGTCAAGGTACATTCCACTCAGACCAAGCTATCGCATACGGTACGCAAATGGTTGGTGGTGTTTCACCTGGTAAAGGTGGTCAAACTCACCTAGGCCTTCCAGTATTCAACACAGTACGTGAAGCGGTAGAAGTAACTGGCGCAACAGCAACAGTTATCTACGTACCAGCTCCTTTCTGTAAAGATGCAATCCTAGAAGCGATTGATGCAGGTATCGAACTGATCGTAACGATCACTGAAGGTATCCCTACAACAGATATGATCGACGTTAAAGTGAAGCTAGAAGAAACTGGCGTTCGCATGATCGGTCCTAACTGTCCAGGTCTTATCACTCCAGACGAGTGTAAGATTGGTATCATGCCTGGTCACATCCACAAGAAGGGTAAAGTAGGTATCGTATCTCGTTCAGGTACTCTGACATACGAAGCAGTTAAGCAAACAACAGATGAAGGCTTTGGTCAGTCTACATGTGTTGGTATCGGTGGTGACCCTATCCCAGGTTCAAACTTCATTGATATCTTGAAACTTTTCCAAGAAGACCCAGAAACTGAAGCAATCGTAATGATTGGTGAAATCGGTGGTACTGCGGAAGAAGAAGCGGCTGATTTCATCAAAGCAAACGTAACTAAGCCAGTTGTATCTTACATCGCTGGTGTTACTGCTCCTCCGGGCAAACGTATGGGCCACGCAGGCGCAATCATCTCTGGCGGTAAAGGTACTGCTGAAGATAAATTCGCAGCACTAGAAGCAGCAGGCGTTAAGACTGTTAAGTCTCTTGCTGACATCGGTAAAGGCCTACGTGAAATCACGGGTTGGTAATCAGCTGGCTTTTATCGATTGAGATAGAAGTTAACTGAACGATATAAAAAAGGCTTGGTCACTGACCAAGCCTTTTTTATGTTCTCGGGATACGAGATTAGAAATCGTCCTGCTAAGTGCTAAGCTCGGCTTCTAACCATTTGAGATAGCATAAACATTGCTGCCGCAATGATAACCACAGACGGGCCAGCAGGCGTATCATAGAACCAAGACAAGCTTAATCCACCGAATACAGCGATAGAGCCAATAATTGATGCAAGGAAGGCCATCTGCTCAGGTGTGCTCGAGAACTTCCTTGCCGTTGCTGCAGGAATAATCAGTAGCGATGTCATGATTAACGCACCAACAAACTTCATACCGACAGCAATCACGATACCGACCAATAGCATCAGAATCAGACGCATTAAATCAATGTTGATGCCATCAACCGCCGCGAGATCTTCGTTAACCGTCGTTGATAGTAGTGGTCGCCAAAAGATAGCAAGTACTAATCCAATCACAGCAGCACCCGCATAGATGAACACTAAATCCGTTGGAGATACTGCCAGCAAGTCACCAAATAGGTAGCTCATTAGGTCAACACGAACGTTATCTAAGAAACTGACAGCAACCAAACCAAGTGATAGCGCACTGTGCGCCAAAATACCGAGTAGGGTATCGGTCGCGACCAGCTTTTGTTTTTGTAAAGTCACTAGCAACACGGCCAGCATCAAACAACAAATCAGCAGCGCGAAATACAAGTTAATGTTGAACAGAAAGCCAAGTGCTAAGCCCATCAAAGAAGCGTGAGCAAGTGTGTCACCAAAGTAAGCCATCTTACGCCACACCACGAATGAACCTAGTGGGCCTGCAATTAGTGCAATACCCAAACCCGCCAAAATAGAGGGAAGAAGAAACTCAAGCATTAGTGGTGTCCGTGTTTATGGTTTGAACATTCATGCACGTCGCCTTCGACAGGCTGGCCTGCGAGATCATGATGGTGATGTTCGTGTTGGTGATGATAAAACGCTAGCGTCTCTTGGGTCGCGGTGCCAAAGAGCGCAATATACGAAGGATGGTGTTTGATGTCTGCAGGTGCGCCTGAGCAACAGATGTGGTGGTGTAAACAGATAACATCGTCTGTTTTTGCCATCACTAAATGCAGATCGTGTGAAACCATAAATACGGCACAACCAAAGCGGTGGCGAATGGTGTCAATCAAGTCATACAGGTCTATTTGCCCTTGAACGTCGACGCCTTGAGCCGGTTCATCGAGAACCAGTAGATCTGGTCTTCTTAGCAATGAACGAGCAATGAGCACACGTTGGTTTTCTCCGCCAGATAGCTGGTGCATGTTACTCTTCTGCAGATGTTCAGCACCAACGAGCTTCAATGCTTCAAGGATCTCTTGCTGACTGAAATTGCCAGTGAGTTTTAGAAAACGCTCTACGTTGAGCGGTAGGGAATCATTGAGCTTTAATTTTTGTGGTACATAGCCAATTTTCAGTTTTTTAGCTTTTGTTATTGTGCCTGAAAATTTGGTCTGTAAACCCAGTACCACTTTTACTAATGTCGACTTTCCTGCACCGTTTGGCCCAATCAGGGTGGTGATTCTGCCGCGCTCTAAATTTAGAGAGATGTTGTCTAGAACTTTTCGACCGTCAAATTCGACGCTCACAGAATCTAGTTGGATTAAGTTATCCATGAATAGAACTCATTTGCAATTCGCTAATGTTATAATGTAACATTTACCTCAAGCCTAAGCTACTTTTCTATTATCGAGGGATTATGTCACGTTCATCTTTTATACTTGCTACTTTGCTTTTAGCGCCAAGTGTCGCAAGTGCCAATACTATTCTAACAAGCTTTAAACCAATTCAAATGATTGTGACAGAATTAACGCAAGGCGTTAGTGAGCCGGATGTGTTGATGAACAGCAATGCTTCGCCGCATGATTATGCGCTTAAGCCATCGGATGTCAAAAAAGTTCATAGTGCCGATATGGTCATCTGGTTCGGCCCTGACCTAGAAGCCTTTCTGACTAAGGTGATTGGTTCAAAAGAAAATGTTATCAAGATCAGTGATATTCCCGGAATCAACTTGCGAGAGTTCGGACACGAAGAGCATGACCACGATGCACATGAAGGGCACCACCACGGTAGCCATGACCCGCATTTTTGGTTAGGTATCGAGCAAGTTGAAGTAGCTGCAAAATACATCTCAGCTAAGTTGATTGAATCTGATCCAGACAACGCAATGGCGTACCAAGAGAATCTCGATTCATTCCTGATTGCATTGAAAGAGAAGCAACAGTCTATTCGAGAGCAACTTGCACCCGTGAAAGACAAAGGTTACTACGTTTTTCATGACGCGTATGGTTACTTTGAGCAAGAGTTTGAGCTAAATAACTTAGGTCACTTTACGGTGAGCCCAGAGCGTAAGCCGGGTGCAAAAAGCCTGATCGCTATTAAGAAAACGATAGTACGTGAAAACGTTCAATGTGTGTTTTCTGAGCCTCAATTCACTCCTGCTGTGATTGAATCAGTGACGCGCGGAAGTAACGCAAAACAAGGTCAGCTTGACCCTATCGGTTCAACAGTTGAAGTGAAGAGTGGAAGCTATTTCGATTTTCTTCAGCAACTTACAGATAGCTATACAAGTTGCTTAGACGAGAAGTAAGTCATAAACGAGTATTCTTTACTCTACTTTGCTCTCGTTAATTTATGAATCATGCCGCTTTTTGCGGCATTTTCGTGACCGCTAAGATAAAACCTCATAACAAATAACAAACCTCCTTTCTCCTTTTCTAATTTCCGCTAAAATGGAAAGATAATAATAAGCACAAAAAAACTCAGTTTTTGGTTTAGCAACGATAAGACGTTGTGGTACCCAAAATTTCATGTGTTGTTGCTGTTCAGGATTAAGAGTTGTATCGAATTATCTTCAAAATGTTCATGTTAATGAGCATTTCATTTAGCGTTCTAGCGGTAAATACCTCGCCCTCCGTTTTCTATCCTTTGCCCGCTCAAGCGCAAGGGAATTTCCTTGCGGCTAAAAACTTGTATTTAGGTGCCGGAGGTGGGCTCTGGGTTCATGATGTGCATGGAAAAGTACTCTTTTACGATGGTCGAACTCTATTCCCTCGCAAGGAAAGCTTACTGCAATTTTCTTCGGAAAGAGTCGCCTTTCTGAACGATGAGTTTTGGACATTTTTCGACAATGAGGTCTATCGACATAACCCTGGAATTGGCAACGAATTGGCGTTTAGCCTAAGTCCCGGCGCTGAAATAGCGAATATCGGTGCATCAGGCGATTATATTTGGGTTACTGACGGCAGTAATTTCTATACCTACAACACTCAATCTTTAGAATTCAACACCTACTCTCTACTTAAACTGTACCGATACAATAACAGCAGTGACATTGCGATTAACGACGCTGAGTGGGTACTATCAAAGTGGGTGCTAGCGACCAGTTCTGGCGTTTACCTTTCAGAGAATCAAGAGTTTACCCATGTCACCGCATCAGACAAAAACCATATTGAGACGGTTTATTTTTCGAATGCTCGACGTGAGTTAGTGATCGGTACTTTAAATGGTGCTGTGATTGTTGATCTCGCGAACCCAGACAAAGAGACCATCGTTAAAGGGTCGCATGTTCTCTCGTTGGCCGAAACTTCGGACCAGTATTGGATTGGTACAGAGCACGGCCTTATTAGCTACAACTTTATTACGGGACAAATTACTCGATTCGAACAAGCCGCTAGTCAAGACTTCTCGTTACCGGGTGAGAAAATATATTCGTTGATAAACGATCATGCTGGTGGTATGTGGGTTGCGACAAACAACGGTATCCGATACTTCTCACTGTTCAGCAAAACCTTCTCGAGAACACCCCTAACTGGAATGGGCATGCATTCGAGTAGTGTGGTGATCAATAAAGTACTGCCTGTCAGTGACCCGTTATCTTGGGTCGCGTCTTCAATGGGGCTCTACTTGGTTGATTCTGAAAGTGAAGAGAACCCAATTCGTGTTTACTCTAACCCTGTTAATGATTTTGAGATCTTTGGCTCTTCCATTTGGTTGGCGACCGAACAAGGTATCATCAGTCTAAATACGGAAACACTACAACCCGAAGCCCTTGATTTACCAAGGCCAATTGAGGGAGTGCGTGTTGAAAACCTTGCGCTTCAAGCCGATAACGTTCTTTGGATGACCTCTGGGCAAAACCTCTATTCCTTATCTATCGAAACCATGAAACTGACGAGTTATGGCACTGACTGGTTAGTCGACAAGTTCTTGCCTGCGAAGATCACCGCTCTCAATGTAGGCTTGCTAGGTCGCATCTATATAGGAACGGATCATGGCTTCTACTCGTTCATTGATAAACGAATTAGCTTTAGTCGTTCCAGCGAACGGTTTGGCAAAGTCGTCGATATTGAAAAAGCGAAGGATGGAGCGCAGTGGTTTGCGAGCAGTTATGGCGTGTATCGAATCCCGGATGACAGCTCTATTATTCAAGAAATCACTCTTGTTGAAGACAATATTAGCCCCAACTGCCTGATAAGCGATGACAATGGTGTTTGGTTAGGCTCTTCGAAAGGCATCAGTTATTACGGATTGGATGGGCAACTGCATAAACACATAGGTTCGCCATTTGGTTTGATCACCAATGAACTGGTGGCAGGAGCGTGTGCTCTTTTTTACAGTCAAGATAGCCAACCTTCGAGGCTTGTTTTCGGCTCAAAGTATGGTGTAGTCAGCGCGTTATCTAACGAGTTACTGGTATCAACTACACCTCATAGCCGTGCCTTGTTGAGTAAGATAAGTGTCGACCAACAAACGGTATCACTTGGCGGGAAAACGGCAGAGCTGGATGAGATTCCTTATGGTTCATCGATGGGGTTTAAGCTAGGTATCTTACCAGCAACGTTCGCACCTGCGATGGAATACCGACTGAGCGACGATGAACCTTGGAGTGAGTTTGAAGGGGGCTTGTTAACGCTCGATCATCTTCTTCCAGGGGATTACACACTTGAAGTGAAGCCGGTTAAAGACTCCCATTATCGCTTTGTGTCAACCAATCAAAGCTTCTCGATTGCGGAGCCTTGGTATCTGACCAATTGGGCTGCAGCAAGCTCTCTGATATTACTGATTGGCGTTGTGACTATCTTAGTCTTTTGGCGTTCGCGTTATGTCACTTTTGCCAACCGGCACTTAAAAGCGCAAGTTGCACTGAAGACAGACCAATTGAGACACCAAAGCCGGATATTACTCGCGACTAATCAACAGCTTAAAAAGCAGCTATCCGTGAAGAATGCGCTTGTGTCTCACACTGCCAATGAACTTTCTTCTGAAGTGAATCATATTGCTGCGATGCTCCCGAATTGGAATGACGAGCTCGGGAAGTCGCCGATTCTAACCTTGAAAAATGGCTTAGCGCAATTGAGCAATACCCCCCAAGGGAAAGGGCAAGTTTGTTACGATATAATTTTAATCTTAGAGGCGGTACTCAAAGCTTGGCAGGATGACTTAACCAAAGCCGGTATTGAATTGGATATTAAAGTCGAAACAAAACAACGATATGTCTCGTTGCTGTATTTTAATCTCGATATTATCTTCAATAGCTTGGTTGCGAGCATCATCAAGAGAAACTTTAAGTCGCAGAGTATGGTGGTTCTGGTTGAAGAGGTTAAGGAGCATCTTGTTGTGACCATTCGAGATCATGGCATGCCTTTCCCTAAACTGGCATCAAGCATGGGTGACAATACCGGAAAGTCGACCGACCTTAACATCGAAAAGCTGCCGCTATTGATGAATCAGAGCGGTGGTGAGCTTAATGCCTTTGTTTCGGAGTCTCAAAATAAGGTTCAGCTTTCGTGGCCAATTGAGTATCAAGTACTCGACAATCTTGAAGCCAGCACAATTGAACAGATTGAAACCATTAAGCTTGCCGCCTCAACACCAGAGCAACAAAAACTGACAGCGGAACAAGAGTGGAAGAACAGAGTGTCGCAGCTTGTGAGTGAAAACTACGCTGATGCCGAGTTCAGTACTGCAACTGCCGCTAAGTATTTGTTTATGTCTGAGAGAAGCTTACAGAGACGCTTTAAATCGGCTTACAACAAGACCTTCAAAGAGCACTTGAATGAAGTACGTCTAGAGCATGCGTGTGAGCGCTTACTCGCTGGAGAGAAGATCTCTGATGTGGCGTTTGATTCGGGGTTCAATGACCCTTCCTATTTCAGTCAAAGGTTTAAGCACCACTTTGGCATGTCACCATCTAAGTTTGCTGAAAACAACGAAGAGTAGCACGCAGCGGATACTCAGCTAGAACATAAATAAAGATACTTTAGCCTCGACATTCGTGTTGGGGCTTTCTTATGCTTCTACGAGATAAGAGATAAGAGATAAGAGATAAGAGATAAGAGATAAGAGATAAGAGATAAGAGATACGAGATAAATGGGGAGTTTAAAAAGGTTGTTGGGATAAAACAAAGGGAAGAAAAAAATATCGTGGCATAGCCGGGGGGACTATACCACGGGTGCCAACGACACCTTCGCTTGCTGCCGGAGTGATATAGCAAAGCCATATCACCTCTGGAATAAAATTAAAGAGAAGTAGTTTCTCTTCGATGGAGTAACTATACGTCCAGCTACTTATTTTACTTATAAAATTAACGACAGATACCTATGAGAAAACCGACATTGTCTCAAGTGATTGATAATTAATGATTTGTTTTTGTTTGGGAGGGTTTGTACTAGTTAGGTAGTTCTCGCTAGTTGTTGAAAGTAACGTTTTTGACGTAAACGTTTTTAACGAAACTTACGAGTATGTATTTTCGAAAACATTGATTTCACACAATAGAATTGTGGGCATGTATGTGTATCATGGCGTTAATAACAATCTTTCTCATTATCAGTCACGAATTGGGTACTTATGAAACTCTCACAACTAGAGCAAGGAAAGGCGGCTTCTATTGTTGCACTAACAGGTTTAACACCAGACGTAAGGAAGAAACTTATGGTCATGGGTATGTTGCCAAAAACCGAGGTGACGCTTATCCGCCGTGCACCTATGGGTGATCCGCTTCAAGTTGAAGTGAGAGGTGTTTCTATCGCCATTCGTGAAAGCATTGCAGAACAAATCGAGGTTATCTAAATGGATTATCAAGTTCTTACCGTTGGTAACCCGAATAGTGGTAAAACAACACTGTTCAACGCACTGACTGGTGCTAAGCAGCACGTTGGTAACTGGGTTGGTGTCACTGTTGAAAAGAAGACGGGTTTATACTCGCACGCTGGTGATCAGTTTCAACTAACGGATTTACCGGGTATCTACGCACTAGACAGTGGTAATGATGCGAACAGCATCGATGAGTCTATCGCGTCTCGCGCTGTTTTAACTCACCCAGCAGATGTGATCATCAATGTTGTCGACGCTAACTGTCTAGAACGAAGCTTATATATGACATTACAGCTGCGTGAGTTGGGTCGCCCAATGATCGTTGTGTTGAACAAAATGGATGTATTAAAGCGCGAACGTCAGGTGATTAACCTTAAAGCACTAGAGAAAGAGCTAGGTTGCCCAGTTCTAAGCTTGTCTGCAAACGATAAAGGTCAAGTGGTTCGCTTTAAAGAGCGTCTGCATAAACTGCTTGTTCAAGGTGTGAGCCTTGACCCTATCTCTATTGATTACGATGCCGCGTTAGAAGCTCTTATCCCTTCTGTTGAGTCACAATTTGATGATGCTGACGTATCTCACCGAGCGCTAGCGATTCGTGCTTTAGAAAATGATTACTTGGTATTGAATGGTTTAGCCCCACAAACTCGCACTCAAATTGATAGCGTGCGTCTTGGTGCCGATTTCGATATTGACCTTGCTGTTGCTGACGCTAAATACACTTTCTTACATGACCTTTGTAAACGTGTTCGTCGCAGCGAAGGCAAACTAAGCCGTAACTTTACAGAGAAAGCAGACCAATTCATTTTGAACAAATGGGTCGGTATTCCTTTCTTCTTCGTTATCATGTACCTAATGTTCATGTTCTCTATCAATATCGGTAGTGCGTTTATCGACTTCTTCGATATTGGTGTTGGAGCAATATTAGTTGATGGTGGACACCACTTATTAGATGGCCATTTACCAGTTTGGTTAGTCACTGTACTTGCTGATGGTATTGGCGGCGGTATCCAAACGGTTGCGACCTTTATTCCTGTTATCGCAGCGCTTTACCTATTCTTAGCGGTACTAGAAAGCTCAGGCTACATGGCTCGTGCTGCATTTGTACTTGATAAAGTGATGCAGAAGATTGGTTTACCGGGTAAAGCATTTGTCCCACTTGTACTGGGCTTTGGTTGTAACGTGCCTTCAATCATGGCAACTCGTACTCTTGACCAAGAGCGCGAACGTAAACTAGCAGCATCAATGGCGCCGTTTATGTCATGTGGTGCTCGTTTACCGGTATACGCACTGTTCGCGGCGGCGTTCTTCCCAGGTGCAGGACAAAACGTAGTATTCGCTCTGTACATCATGGGTATCGTTGCTTCTGTATTTACGGGTTTGTTCCTGAAAAACACGATCTACCCAGGTAGCAGTGATAGCTTAGTGATGGAAATGCCAGATTACGAATTGCCGACAGTGCAAAACGTAATGTTGAAAACTTGGCAGAAGCTGAAGCGTTTCGTACTTGGTGCAGGTAAAACAATCGTGATGGTTGTGGCTATTCTTAGCTTCCTAAACTCTCTAGGTATGGACGGCAGCTTTGGTAACGAAGATAGCGAAAACTCAGTACTGTCTAGAGCAGCTCAAGTTGTAACACCTGTATTCCAACCAATTGGTATTACTGAAGAGAACTGGCCTGCAACGGTTGGTATCATCACAGGTATTTTCGCTAAAGAAGCCGTTGTTGGTACATTAAATAGCCTATATACAACGCCTTCTGATGAAGAAGCAGCTGAGTTTGACTTAGCAGCAAGCCTGCAAGAAGCGGTAATGACGATCCCTGAAAACCTAGCCGGATTGAGCTACTCAGATCCATTAGGTATTGAAGTTGGCGACTTGTCTGACTCTAATTCTGTAGCAGCTGACCAAGAAGTCGATACCTCTATCTTTGGTAACTTGAAAGACAAGTTTGTATCTGGTCATGCGGCATTCGCTTACTTGATTCTTATCCTGCTTTACACGCCTTGTGTGGCCGCGATGGGTGCTTATGTTCGTGAATTTGGTCAGACGTTTGCACGCTTCATCGCGGTTTGGACGATGGCTCTTGGTTACTTTGGTGCGACTTTCTACTACCAAGCGGCAAACTTTGCTGCGCATCCTGTGACAAGTGCAGTATGGATGGTGGCGATTGCTGGTGGTTTTGTGGTGACGTATCGCGTCTTCAAGAAAGTGGGCAGTAAGCAGAAAGCACTAGAGGTGCAAGTAGTATGATTTTAACTGAACTTCATCAATACATTGATAGCCACGGCGTTGCGGCTCGTAAAGAGCTCGCTGCAAAGTTTGGCATGAGTGAAGATGGCGTCGATGCGATGCTGAGTGTTTGGGTCAAGAAAGGGAAAGTTTCTCGCTTGGTCGATACGAATAAGCATGGTCATACAACGCGTATTCGCTACACCATCAGCAAACAAGATGGTTTGTCGCTTAACGTGATGATGTAGTTCGGTTTTCAGACTCTCGTTGAAAAAGGCGAGATTAGAAAATGACAAAGCCGCTTATCTAAGATGAGCGGCTTTTTGTTATGTGTCTTTTCTGAAGTGTTTTGCTTTAAAGCTCAATGAGATGAACTCGAATTATGCTTTCTTGAAGATAGAGCTCAGTGACAGAACGTTTTGGATACGAGTCAGGATAGCGGCTTGATCTTCTTCACTGCGCTGTTCGCCTTTTGTATTACCCCATACTGGGCCGGGCCAAGCAATGTCGTCTTTGAAGCGTGCAATATGGTGGATGTGCAGTTGTGGCACCATATTACCCAGCGCACCAAGGTTCAATTTGTCTGGTTGGAACGTTGCTTCTAATGCTTGGCTTACCGCCTGAGATTCATGTAGGAACTGCTGTTGCTCTTTCATTGGTAAGTGGTGCAACTCTTTTAGGTTGGCACGTTTTGGTACCAAGATAACCCAAGGCACTGCGTTATCTTTGTGTAGCAGGGCTAAGCTCAGTGGAAATTCGCCGATAAGTGTGGTGTCTTTCGCAAGTTGCGGGTGAAGTTCGAAGCTCATGATCTTTCCAATTAATTGTTTTACATGAGTATAAGGTCGGAGTTTGAATGTGGCTAGGGCTTACGTTCTCAATAAGCAGATTCCCTATCACGTTCGTCCCTCACTGTAGGGAATGATGGCGAGAAGAGGGATAACGATTTGGTGTGGTTTGATGGCGCATCATTGATGTTGTCTTGGATTCACTACACCTATTCTCGTCATCTCCTAGAGCGACGAATGAGCGTAATAGGAGATCTCTTGCTGTGTAGGTTAGCTAATCGCTTAAATAATCGAGTAAACAAACCTCCAGACAAAAAAAGGTTGACGCTTTCACGTCAACCTTTCTAATTTTCTCGAATCTCGAATCTCGAATCTCGAATCTCGAATCTCGAATCTCGAATCTCGAATCGCTTACATGCGCTCTAGAGTGTCGATACCTAAAAGCGACAGACCTTGCTTGATCGTCTTCGCTGTTAGTGCAGCAAGCTTCAGACGGCTCTGCTTAACAGCTTTGTCTTCAGCAACTAGGATAGGGCAAGCTTCGTAGAAGCTAGAGAATTGACCAGCTAGTTCGAATAGGTAGCTACACATGATGTGTGGTTGACCTTCACGAGCAACAGACTGTACTGCTTCTTCAAACTGTAGAAGTTTCGCGATAAGCGCTTTCTCTTTCTCTTCAGTGATTTTGATTTCACCTTCAAGCGAGTCCATAGAAATGCCAGCTTTAGCAAATACAGAAGCAACACGAGTGTATGCGTACTGCATGTATGGTGCTGTGTTGCCTTCGAATGCAAGCATGTTGTCCCAATCGAACACGTAGTCAGTAGTGCGGTGCTTAGAAAGGTCTGCGTACTTAACCGCTGCCATAGCAACAGTGTTCGCGATCGCTTTCTTCTCGTCTTCTGCTAGTTCTGGGTTCTTAGATTCGATTAGCTGCGCTGCACGAACTTCGGCTTCATCAAGAAGATCAGCAAGACGAACAGTACCGCCTGCACGAGTCTTGAATGGTTTACCGTCTTTACCTAGCATCATGCCGAATGCGTGGTGCTCAAGAGAAACAGATTCTGGGATGTAACCTGCTTTACGAACGATAGTCCAAGCTTGCATTAGGTGTTGGTGCTGACGTGAGTCGATGAAGTAAAGTACGCGGTCTGCGCCTAGTTCTTCAAAACGGTATTTTGCACAAGCGATATCAGTGGTTGTGTAAAGGAAGCCGCCGTCACGTTTCTGGATGATAACGCCCATTGGGTCGCCATCTTTGTTTTTGTATTCGTCTAGGAATACAACCTGTGCGCCGTCATCTTCTTTAGCAAGACCTTGCTCTTTCAGATCCGCAACAATAGTTGGAAGCATGTGGTTGTACATGCTTTCGCCCATTACGTCATCACGTGTTAGAGACACGTTTAGACGATCGTAGTTGCGTTGGTTTTGAATCATTGTTACGTCAACAAGCTTCTTCCACATCTCTGCGCAGAACTCGTCGCCGCTTTGCAGTTTAACAACGTAGCCACGTGCTTTAACTGCGAACTCTTCGTCTTCATCGTAGAGCTTTTTAGATTCACGGTAGAAGCCTTCAAGGTCAGCAAGTTCCATTGAAACTTCACCAGACTCAGCCTGAACGCGCTCAAGGTTTGCGATAAGCATACCGAATTGAGTACCCCAGTCACCGATGTGGTTAGCGCGGATAACGTTGTGGCCTAGAAATTCGAGAGTACGAACTACTGCATCACCGATGATAGTTGAACGTAGGTGACCAACGTGCATTTCTTTAGCAACGTTTGGCGCAGAGTAATCCGCAACAATAGTTTGCGTTTCAGCAACGGCAACACCAAGGCGAGAGTCAGCCAATGCTGCGTCTGCTTGTTTGGCTAGGAAAGCTTCATCTAGGAAGATGTTAAGGAAACCTGGGCCTGCGATTTCAACTTTAGACGCGATACCGTCTAGGTTTAGAACGTCCAATACTTTTTGAGCAAATTCTCGTGGGTTAGTGCCTAGTCGTTTAGCAACGCCCATAACGCCGTTTGCTTGGTAGTCACCAAACTGTGGTTTTGCAGATTGACGAACAGCAGCAGGAGAGCCTGCAGGTGCGCCAGCGGCTTCTAGAGCCTGAGATACTTTGTCATTAATAAGTGCTTGGATATTCACACGCGTTTCCTTCAATTCAAGGATGATAAGAGTGGCCGTTAATTCTTGGTCATTAAATTGGTTAATTATGCTTCTAGTTAACGATTTAATGCCAAAATCAGCAGCAGACTCTGTTTAAGTTCACAGAAATGGCGGTAATCATACCAATTTTGTGCGGTTTCTTATAGGTCGAATTGATAGAAAATTAACATTTCCTGAGTGGTTTTTGACAATCGACTTTTAGCAAGACGTGTTTGCATGTTTAAGGAGCGAAAAGAACATAGTTATTGAGTGTTTTTTGTAAAAGCAACGCTTGTTGCAAAAGGCAAAACTGATAACATGCAGCCATTATTTGGAGAACACAGACAATGATGATGAGCCTGAAGCAAGCTGAACTAGAACCACAACAAATGATCGCCCGCCTTGATACTTTTATGGCAAAAATCGAGAGCCTAGGAAATACATTAGGTTTGGATCTGAGTTTTGCTCAAGCGGATCATATTGCGCTGCGAATCAATGACACTGAGCTAGCGAAATCTGCCCATCAAGCGTGGTCTGAGTACGGCTCTATGATTTCTGAGGCGATGATTAATGGTCGTCCAATTGTGGTGTTGGCTTTCGATGAACCCTTGCAAAGCCTTGGCTGGAAAATTGAATGTTTGGAGCTGCCATATCCAGCAGAAGGTAAGATTTACCCAAGCCAAGATTGGGAACATGTAGAGTTTGTGATTCCTTCTCATGCCCAAACAGCTGATGAGTATCTAGCGGATCTTAAAGAAACTTACCCGCAGTTCGCTGCTAACTTTGAAACGCTGGGTGAGCAAGGCGTTAAGATCAAACTCTCTAGCCCGAAAGGCGAGGGTGAACGCTTGAATAACCCAACAGTGGCTTTTAAACATCAAGGGATTTGCATCAAGCTGCATCCACACTCTTTGAAGAAGATTGTGGAATCAGAACAGGCTTAATTTGAATAGAGAGTTGCTAGGAAAGAGATTCCTGATCTCGCCTTGGCTCGTCGGAATGACGGGGTGTTCGATGAAATTTTCCAGAGTCTATCTTTGGATACTGACAGACTGAGCGTTCGAGGGCGTATGTTAGAGCCTATAGCTTGAAGATTCATCATCGACTTCGTCACTCCCGATAGCGACGAAGGAGCGTAATTGGGAATCTCGTAAAGCGAGTCTGATCATCAGATACTAAAAACGCGCGATGGGCTGTCCCTATTGCGCGTTTTTTTATTGGGTTTTAACTGGAAGTCTTACCGGAAATCGATATCCGACTTACAGAATCACAGTCTTGTTGCCGTAAACAAACACATGATCATTGATCACCTTGTTTAGCGACTTACTTAATACATTCTTCTCTACGTCACGACCGGCTTGCGCCATGTCTTTCGCGCTGAAGTTGTGATCCACAGGGATAACATCTTGCTTGATGATTGGACCTTCATCCAAATCATTCGTCACAAAGTGTGCCGTTGCGCCAATGATCTTCACGCCGCGCTCATACGCTTGTTGGTATGGCTTCGCGCCAATAAATGCTGGCAAGAAGCTGTGGTGGATATTGATGATCTTGTGGTGGTATTTTTCAACAAAACCTGGTGTCAGCACTCGCATGTACTTAGCCAAAACAAGGTAATCCGCCTCGTACTGGTCAATCACTTCTAGCATCTTCTTCTCATGTTCTTCACGGTTTAGCCCTTCGTGAGAAACATGGTGGTAAGGGATGTCAAAACGCTCGGTTAGGCTTTGTAGAATGTCGTAGTTACCGACAACGGCCGCAATTTCAACGTCTAAGCTGCCATCGAAGTTCTTCATTAGAATGTCGCCAAGGCAGTGTGCTTCCTTGGTCACGAGTATCACAACACGCTTGCGAGACGAATCAACAAGCTTACGTTTCGTATTTGGTGGCAGGGCTTGATCTAAATCGGCAAGTAAGGTTTCGTCATTGAAATACCCTTCAAGCTCGGTGCGCATAAAGAAGTGGCCACTTGTGTTATCTACGAACTCATTGTTGTGCACAATATTGAGTTGGTGTTTGTAACAAATGTTGGTGATCTTCGAGATGAGGCCTGGGGCATCAGTACAATGTGTTAGTAAAGTTTTTCTTTCCATTTGCATCTTACTTCCATGAAATGTTGCACTTATTATATGAAATCGGGATTCTTCAAATTTAATGCAGGCCGTCGAACGGTGAACTGAGCCGCAATATCACCGTTATAATTAATCTATTATCAAGTTGGTTTCAACAAATTCTGCTGCTCATTTATCGCTTTGATAAATTGTTTGATATAGAAATATCAGTTTTTAGATAGAAAAACAGGCAGAAGCTTCATTTTTAAAAGTTTTGACCGTAGTACGCATTTGAACTTCAACCGAGGCATTTACGCCTTGGCCAAAAATAGAGGTGATACTTATGGATAAAGAGTTACTAGCCAAAAAACTGTACTGCAAGCGAGTGAATTCATTGGCGAGAGGTACCGAATTAGATAGTCATGTTCTAGATGAAATGTGGGAAAGTAAGACCTCACCAACCGATGCAGCGAAAGCCATACAGCCTGGTGATAACCATTTTGAAGGTGCTCCTTGGCTATCACGTTATCTCAGTCGAAAATAAAAACGATTCTCTAATTCCTACTTCTTCAATTCTTACCTTCAAGGTAACTTAAGCCACGTCAAGCCAAACCAAACACCTCCGGTGCGAAGTCATTCTTGATTCGCGCCGGCTCACTAAACCTGCCATAATTCTCCTTCTCTTTTTCTAAACTTCGTACTCTATGATATCTAAAACGTTTTCTGCTGATGGCGCTCTGGGCAAAGCTATCCCTGGGTTTCAACCAAGACAAGCTCAGTTAGACATGGCTGAAGCGGTTTCACAAGCTATTGAAAATCAAAGCCAGTTGGTTGTTGAGGCTGGAACAGGTACTGGTAAGACGTTTGCTTACCTAGTGCCTGCGCTGCTTAGTGGCAAGAAAACCATCATTAGTACGGGGTCTAAAAACCTTCAAGAACAGCTGTTTCACCGAGATTTACCCTTGATGGTCGATGCGCTTGGCTTTTATGGTCAAGTTGCGTTGCTCAAAGGACGTTCAAACTATTTGTGTTTGGACAGACTCAGCCGCCAAATGATCGAGAGTCATGGTGCTCATACCGATCCAACGCTGCTGGCTCAGTTAGTCAAAGTTCGTAGTTGGTCGTCATCCACTCAAACGGGTGATTTAGGCGATTGTGATGATATCGCTGAAGACAGCCCGGTTATTCCAACCATTACCTCGACCAATGATAATTGCTTGGGTAAAGAGTGCCCAAGCTATACCGATTGCTTTGTGCTTAAAGCGCGTAAAAAAGCGATGGATTCCGATGTGGTGGTCGTAAACCACCACCTTTTCCTAGCTGATTTGGCGATCAAAGAAACCGGATTTGGCGAATTGATACCTGAAGCTGACGTGTTTATTTTCGATGAAGCACATCAACTTCCTGACATCGCCAGCCAGTACTTCGGACAATCGGTTTCCAGTCGACAGATCCAAGAGTTAGCCAAAGACATTGAAATTGCTTACCGAACTGAAGCCAAAGACATGCGTCAGCTACAGAAAGTAGGGGATAGGCTCGTTCAATCGTCAGCCGATCTGCGTATTGTGCTTGGTGATACCGGCTTTCGTGGTAACTGGCGCGAAGCTTTGAAATCCGAGTCGATTGCACGCGAGTTAGTTCGTTTGCAAGATGCTCTGCAACTTGCTGTTGATGTATTGAAGTTAGCACTTGGGCGAAGCCAGCTGTTAGATACCGCTTTCGAACGCGCAAATATGATTAAGTCGCGTATCGAACGTGTGTGCGATGTGTCGATCACTGGCTATTCGTATTGGTATGACACTACACCGCGCCACTTTGCTCTGCATATCACACCGCTTTCTGTCGCCGATAAATTCCACGAACAGATTAAGCTGAAGCCGGGCGCATGGGTGTTTACCTCAGCAACCTTGGCGGTGTCGGATGATTTCGAACACTTTACTTCTCGATTAGGGTTAAAACCGTCGGCACAGTTTTCACTGCCGAGCCCGTTTGATTATCCGAATCAAGCGCGCTTGTGTGTGCCTCGTTATCTTCCAGAACCGAATAGCCCCGGTCTCGCGGATAAGCTAGTAAGAATGCTGACTCCTGTGATTGAGCAAAACCAAGGCCGCTGTTTCTTCTTGTGTACTTCACACAGCATGATGAAAGAGTTGGGGGAGCGATTCCGTGAAACCCTCTCGGTTCCCGTTCTATTGCAAGGTGAGACAAGTAAGCAAAAAACCTTAGCCGAATTCATGGAATTAGGTAACGCATTGCTGGTGGCTACAGGTGCTTTCTGGGAGGGGATAGATGTTAGGGGCGACGCATTAAGCTGTGTTATCATCGATAAATTGCCCTTTACAGCCCCTGATGACCCTTTACTTAAGGCTCGAATCGAGGACTGTAAGCTAAAAGGGGGTGATCCTTTTGCACAAGTACAGTTGCCAGACGCTGTGATTACCTTGAAACAAGGTGTCGGCCGATTGATACGTGACAAGCGCGATAATGGTGCTTTGATTATTTGCGATAACCGATTGGTGACTCGCGATTACGGTGGCATATTTTTGGCGAGTTTACCGCCTATCCCTCGTACACGTGACTTAGGGGTCATTAAGGAATTCTTAGCTAAAGACCATTCAACCGCTGCTGAGTAATTGGCATTGTTGAGTTTAGCCATTATTTTTAGATTAGATAACGAATATTTGAGACACAAATGAGCGCGAAAATTCTTGCAGTAGATACCGCAACTGAAAACTGTTCAGTTGCATTAGTAATTGGTGACCAGGTGTTCGCACGTAGCGAAGAGGCTCCTCGAGACCATACGAAGAAAATTCTACCTATGGTGGATGAAGTACTGAAAGAAGCGAATGTCGCTTTAACCGATATCGATGCTATCGCGTTTGGCCAAGGCCCAGGCAGTTTCACGGGTGTGCGTATTGGTATTGGTATTGCTCAGGGCTTGGCTTTTGGTGCGGATTTACCAATGATTGGTGTCTCTACACTGGCAGCGATGGCGCAAGGCAGCTACCGTAAATTTGGTGAAACTCATGTAGCAACAGCGATTGATGCGCGTATGAGCGAAGTGTACTGGGCTCGTTACAGCCGCGAACAAGATGGTCGTTGGACTGCGGTTGATGCCGAATGTGTAACGCCACCAAGTGAACTGGCTGCGCAGTTAGAAGCAGATTCTGAAATATGGGCGAAAGTCGGTACCGGCTGGGAAGCTTATGCCGAGCATATGGATACACTTGCGATCAACACCAAAGCGTGTGAAGTGCTATTCCCAGAAGCTCAAGATATGGCGTTCCTTGCTCAATTTGCTTACGCAGAAGGTAAAGCGGTTGCAGCAGAAGAATCTGAGCCAGTTTATCTTCGTGACAAAGTGACTTGGAAGAAACTGCCAGGTCGCGAATAATTTTTACAAGGTTCTGATGCAAATTAGGTCTAAATGCGTATTATTTAGATTTGAGAGGGCAGATATTTAGTCATGTTATCAATTAACAACTTACCTCATTCTTCGATAGGCAGCACGTCTAAGCCGAATCGAATTAAAAAGAAGGAGCAGGCAAAAAAATCTGATGCTAGCACTGCGGTTGGGCAACCGACTAAGGTCGCTAATGCTGTTTCTCACTCTATTCGTCAAGTTAAAGAGTCTGAACTACACAAGGCTCAAATCCAGTATGATCTTCCAGAAGGCCGAGGACGTAAGGCTATGGAAGAGTATATGGATGTAATGAATCAGGCGAAGAAAGAAGAACTTGCAAAGCTTATCGGTGTCGATATCTACATCTAGAGCTTGTTATTAATGCCTGTTTAAGGACCAGAACCATGTCAAATTATCTCTCTAAATTACGCTTAATAGCCCTTTCTCTTGGTGTCTTGGTACTTGCCGGGTGTTCATCACTTCCTAGCGAACTTGAAGCAAAATCAGAGCCTGTAATTAGTGATTACCAACAGTGGGTCGACCAACTACCGGAGGCGAAAAGTGTTCGATTGGGTGGCGTTATCTCTAAAGTAACCAACTTGAAAGATAAGACTCGAATCGAAGTTGCTAATATGCCGATTTCGAGTAGCGGTAAGCCAGACCTAGACGCAGAGCCAAGCGGACGTTTTGTTGGTTATATTGAAGGGTATGTTGAGCCTCTAAGTTTTGCAGAAGGCCGTCTGATTACACTGGTTGGTCAGTCAAGCGGAAGTGAAGATGGAAAAATAGGGGAATACCCTTACATCTTCCCTGTGATGAAAGTGGACAACCAACGACTGTGGAACATCACTGAGCGTGTTGTTGTTAACGATTTTGCACCAACCTACTACTCGTGCAGAAGTTTACATTGTCGCAGTTTTCAAACGATGCCAAGACAAGGTCGAGTGATACAGGACGTAGAGTAATTAACTTTTTAGACGTTGATTGCGCAAACAGATGGAACTAAGTGTTTGATGATTGAAAAGTCATACTCCCTTGCGAGCGGGACGCTTGCAACACAACAGATTGGCAACCCACAAACGACCGCAACGACGGTCGTTTTTATTCATGGGTGGTTGGATAATTCGTCCAGCTTTAATCCGGTTATGCAGCAAGTCGCCAAGTTTGCGCCCAATGCTCACCTTGTTGCTATCGATCTCTTCGGACACGGCTTCTCGTCGCACAAATCGGGAAGTTACTACCCATTTCATGATTATATTGATGACTTGCATCAGTTGGTGACTAAATTATCGCCAAACAGACTGGTACTGGTAGGACATTCACTTGGTGCATTGATCGCAAGTTGCTATAGTGCCGCCTTTCCTGAAAAGGTGTCAGGATTAATTCAAATTGAAGGTCACGGACCTCTTTCAGAAGCTCCCCAAGAAACGGTTTCTCGCTTGAGAGATGGGGTACTCAGTCGTCTTCGACAGCGAAGAAAGCCTTCACGTCCTCTGGCAAGCCTTGAGGATGCTATTAAGCTGAGAGCTCACGCCAATCAAATCAATGCTGAATTAATTGCTCCTATTGTCGAGCGAGGAATTGTCGAGTTAGATAACTCTTGGCAATGGCGATGCGACCCTAACCTAAAATGTGACTCGTTATATCGAATGTCACAGGCGCACGCTGAAGCGATCATGGCGGCTATTGAATGCCCTCAATTAATAGTTTTAGGAAATGATGGATTCCGACATTTGCAGCATAATCGCTACAAATCAGCCCATAGTTCTCTGAATATAGAGACTGTTCCTGGCGGACATCATTGCCATTTAGAGAGCCCGGAGCTAGTTTCAGAGCTAATTCTTGGTGTAGTTAACAAAATTTAAACAAGTGTTTGAGCCTTTTAGTGCTCATGCACTAAAGCTGTGCTGTAATACCGCAATGATAAAAAGCGGCGAAGCAGTCGTCAGCTGATAAACGAGGAGTAACATAGTGGACAAACCTTGGCTTTCACGTTATCCAAGTGACGTACCAGAAACGATCAACCCAGATCAGTACCCATCTCTTGTAGAAATGTTTGAACAGTCGGTACAGAAGTACGCGGACCAACCTGCATTCGAGAACATGGGCTCGATTATGACATTCCGTAAGCTTGAAGAGCGCAGCCGTGCTTTTGCCGCTTACCTACAGAATGACTTGAAACTGAAGAAGGGCGATCGCGTCGCGCTAATGATGCCAAACCTACTGCAATACCCAATTGCACTATTTGGTGTATTGCGTGCAGGTATGATTGCAGTGAACGTCAACCCACTGTACACACCTCGTGAGCTTGAACATCAACTGAACGATTCTGGTGCAAAGGCGATTGTTATCGTATCTAACTTTGCGAGCACGCTAGAGAAAGTCGTTGATAACACGCCGGTTAAACACGTTGTTCTAACTAGCCTAGGTCAAATGCTCCCTCGTGCAAAAGGTACTATTGTCGACTTCGTTGTGAAATACGTGAAAGGCATGGTTCCTAAGTACGATCTACCGGGTGCTATCTCATTCAGAAAAGCGCTGCACAAAGGCCGTCGTCTTCAATATGTGAAGCCGTTTATGGCAGGTGATGACATTGCATTCCTACAGTACACTGGTGGTACAACAGGTGTTGCGAAGGGCGCAATCCTAACGCACCGCAATATGATCGCGAACGTACTTCAAGCGAAAGGGGCGTATGGTCCTGTTCTGCAAGAAGGCAGAGAGTTAGTGGTAACAGCACTGCCGCTTTATCACGTGTTTGCACTGACAGTGAACTGCTTGCTGTTTGTGGAGATGGGTGGTCGTAACCTTCTAATTACTAACCCTCGTGACATTCCTGGCTTTATTAAAGAGCTGCAAAAGGTTCCGTTTACCGCAATTACCGGCGTAAACACCTTGTTTAATGCGCTAGTTAATAACGAAGATTTCCACGAGTTGGATTTCAGTAACCTACGCCTATCTGTTGGCGGCGGCATGGCGGTTCAACGCGCTGTTGCTGAGCAATGGAAGAAAGCGACAGGCATTCACCTATTGGAAGGCTATGGCTTAACTGAGTGTTCACCACTGGTAACGGGTAACCCATACGACCTGAAAGACTACACAGGTGCTATCGGCCTACCAGTACCATCGACAGAAGTTCGTATTGTTGATGATGAAGGTAAGGTTATTGCTAATGACCAAGTAGGCGAGCTACAAGTTCGTGGCCCTCAAGTGATGCAAGGTTACTGGCAGCGCCCTGAAGCGACCAAAGAAGTGATCGATCAAGACGGTTGGTTATCGACAGGTGACATCGTTAAGTTTGATGACGAAGGCTTGTTGTACATCGTTGACCGTAAGAAGGACATGATTCTTGTATCAGGCTTCAACGTTTACCCGAACGAGATTGAAGATGTTGTGGCTCTGCATGGCAAAGTGTTAGAAGTTGCGGCTATCGGCCAACCTCATGAGGTGTCTGGTGAGCTGGTTAAGATTTACGTGGTGAAACGTGACCCTAGCCTAACCAAAGAAGACATTATCGCGCACTGTCGTGAACACCTAACAGGCTACAAGATCCCTAAATTGATTGAGTTCCGTGAAGAACTACCAAAAACCAATGTAGGTAAGATCTTGCGCCGAGTGCTTCGTGAAGAAAACGACGCAGAGCTTGCCAAACGCGCAAGCGAGTAATGCACGGGTTTGCGAGAAATTAGCCCCCGAAACCATTCAGGCGCTTAATCTAAGCGAGCGCTGAAAAATGGTGTTAGAATGCCGACAGTTAATGTCGGCATTTTTGTATCCGGCGATCAAAGTAAAATCAGTGAGAGTTTTTGTGGATTATCAAATCATTACCCAAGTTAAAGACCTTGAGCGAGTTTGCCAACAAGCACGTGAAGCCGATGTTGTTATGCTTGATACAGAGTTCGTTCGTACAAGAACCTATTACCCTCAATTAGGCTTAATTCAGTTATTTGATGGTGAAACGCTGTCACTGATTGATCCTATTGCTCTTGATGAAATGACCCCGTTTGTTGGGCTGTTGAAAGACACTTCAGTACTGAAAGTGTTACATGCGTGTGGCGAAGATCTAGAAGTATTCCAGAACGCATTTGGCTGTACGCCAACACCAATGGTTGATACGCAGATCATGGCAGCCTTCTTAGGTCATGGTCTTTCAACTGGCTTTGCGGCTCTAGTTTCAGAGTTTGTAGGTGTTGACCTAGATAAGAGTGAATCTCGTACTGACTGGCTAGCGCGTCCGCTTTCTCAAAAGCAACTCGACTATGCAGCGGCAGACGTTCACTACTTGATGCCAATGTACAACAAGCTTCTCGAAAAAGTGATGGAAGCAGGCTGGTGGGAAGCGGCGCAACAAGAGTCTGATTTACAAGTGGCTAAGCGCATCCGTAAAGCAAACCCAGACAACGCTTACCTTGATATTAAAGGCGCGTGGCAGCTAAAACCTCAACAGCTAGCTATTTTAAGACCTCTAGCAACTTGGCGTTTAAAAGAAGCGATTAAGCGTGACTTAGCGCTGAACTTTGTCTTTAAAGAGCAAGACTTATGGGCAGTAGCGCGTTTCGCGATGAAAGATCCTAAACATATGGAGCAAGAAGGTTTTGATTACCGCTCTGTACGTCGCCATGGTGCGAAGATCAGCTCAATCGTGAAATTGGCTGAGCATACGCCAGAAGAAGAGTACCCAGCGCCAGTAGAACGTCTAATGGACTACCCAGGTTACAAGCAACTCTTCAAAGTGTTGAAAGATGAAGTGAAAACAGCATCACAGCACAGTGGCTTAGCGACTGAGTTTTTGGCATCGAAGAAGCAACTTAACCAAGTGTTAAGCTGGATTTGGAAGTACGATCGTAACCCAGAGAAGCTGCCTGATGTCATGCAAGGTTGGCGCTTAGACGTGGTTGGTGAGAAGCTAAATAAAGCAATCAAATAACCTTATATCTTCAGTAAGCAACGAATGCTTTAGAGATAAAAGTTTCAGACACAAAAAAGAGAGCCTAGGCTCTCTTTTTTATTGAATATTGATAAGCACAGCTCAGGCTCTAGTTATCGATCTTCTTCTGGAAGCTTAACGTTCAGCTCTAATACGGAGATGTCGTCATCTTTGTGTTCGAAAGTCAGATCAACCATTGATGGATCGACTTCCACATACTTCGCAATACACTTCAAGATGTCTTCTTTCAGTTGCGGTAAGTATGATGGTGCAGGGTCGTCATGGCTGCGTCGTTCGGCAACAATGATCTGCAAACGCTCTTTGGCTAGGTTTGCGGTTGTCTTTTTCTGTGGTCTAAAAAACTCTAATAATGACATTGCGTATTAGCCCCCGAACAGTCTTTTGAAGATGCCTTTCTTCTGTTCCGTTAAGAAACGGAAGTCCACTTGGCTACCCAGTAGTCGCTCTACAGTATCATTGTAAGCCATACCCGCGTCGGTTGCTTCGTCAAAGATAACTGGCACACCCTTGTTCGATGCGTTCAGTACTGCCTGGCTCTCTGGAATCACGCCCAGTAGAGAGATGTGCAGGATTTCTTCAACATCTTCCACACTGAGCATCTCACCTTGAGTTACGCGTGCTGGATTGTAGCGAGTCAGTAGAAGGTGTGTTTTCACTGGCTCTAAGCCGTCTTCTGAACGACGAGATTTAGAGTCAAGAATACCTAGAATACGGTCTGAGTCGCGTACAGAAGAGACTTCAGGGTTAGTCGTCACAATCGCTTCATCAGCGAAATACAACGCCATCAGAGCGCCTTGCTCGATACCCGCAGGAGAATCACAGATGATGAAATCAAAGCCCATTTCATCCAATTCATCAAACACACGACGAACGCCATCTTTTGTTAGTGCGTCTTTATCACGAGTTTGAGAAGCAGGAAGAATGAACAGGTTCTCTGTACGCTTGTCTTTGATCATCGCTTGGTTCAGCGTCGCTTCACCATTGATAACATTAACGAAGTCGTACACAACACGACGCTCACAACCCATGATTAAATCTAGGTTACGCAGACCAATATCAAAGTCGATGACTGCGGTTTTTTTCCCTTTTAAAGCCAGACCTGAGGCAATAGCTGCACTGGAGGTCGTTTTGCCTACCCCGCCTTTACCCGACGTTACAACGATAATGCGTGCCATTCTGTTTTCCTTTTATTTCTCTTATATTGCGAGGACATCAACGTGTAATACATCGTTTGCCATACTGAACATGGTTTTCTTCTGCCAGTACTCGCTTTCAATTTGATCGCTGAGCCAGTAATTTCCTGCAATGGAAACCAGCTCGGCTTGTAAATCATTACAAATTATTTTTGCTTCAGTTTGACCACTTGCACCTGCAATCGCACGGCCACGTAAAGTGCCATGAATATGGATGCTGCCATCGGCAATGACTTCTGCGCCAGCGCTCACATGGCTGAGGATCAATAGATCGCCATCTTTCGCATACACCTGCTGACCAGAACGTATCGGGGTTCTCACCACCTTTATCGGGGCCATCTTCGCCGGAGCTTGAGAAGGAGATTTACTTGCTGTCATCACGGCAAAACCTGCATCTCTGGCTAGGTTTTGCATGCGTTTATCTGAACAGCCAGCCACACCTACCGGGATCATGCCCGCTTGAGATATACCATTTTTCAGTTGCACGAAATCTATATCGCCCGCGACTTTGCTAATGTTGATAACAACAGGCGCAGCTGCGAAAAAAGTGGGTGCCTGGTCTACCTTCTCTTGAAGAAAAGACACTGCATTTTCGACTTGATCATCGGATAAGTGCAAAACAGATAGCGTGAAACTGCTACCTTTTAGATCTGGGTTACTAGACATCGAAAAACTACAGGACCTCAATAGCGGATTGGTACAATTTCTTTATCAATAAAATAAAGGGCATTGCCTGAAACTAGGTTTATCATGTTATATTCCCAAACCAAGCACAGCAAGTAATCTTGTTGTCAAATGGACGTTTTGTTCCCAATATTTCCCTAACATAAACTATTGATCTCGCAAGTGAGAGTTTTGTAGTCATAATCAATTAAAAGGTTTGTCATGCTGTGTTCTATATATAAAAGCTCAAAGAAAGAAGGAACATACCTTTATATCCCTAAGAAGGATGATTTTTCACAAGTTCCTGACGCATTGATGCAAATGTTTGGTAAACCTAGTTTTGTAATGGTAATTAAAATGGATGGCCGTAAACTGGCTCAAGTAAACATCGAAAAAGTGAAAGAATCACTGAATACCGATGGTTTCTTTTTACAGGTTCCGCCACCACCAGTTAACGAACTTGAGCTTCATAAAGAGCGTAAAGCTCAACAGAAATCTCAAGACGAAGAGTGATAGCCACCTCAATTCAAGGAGGAGTGATCGTTGAGTAAATTTTCGAAAACCATATTGGCTGTGTCGGCATTACTATTGGGTAATAGCCTGACCATAAGTTCAATACAAGCTGAAGAACTGAGCTTCGAGCAATATGTAGAAAAACTAAAACAACAAGGCCGTGAAGAAGGCATCTCTGAAGCGATCATTGATGAAGCCTTTGATGGTGTAACGTTTAAGCCAAGAGCGGTAAAAGCCGACAAAAACCAACCTGAGAAAAAACTGACTCTGGATGAATACATTCCACGAGCGGTTCCAGATTGGAAAGTGAAGCAAGCAAGGTCACTCTACAAGGAGCATTACACCGCGTTAAAGCGTATTGGTGATGAATATGGTGTTCAACCAAGATTCATTGTCGCGCTATGGGGCGTTGAGAGTAATTTTGGTAAGTTCACGGGCAATTACAGCGTTATCGACGCCCTAACGACCATGGCTTATGAAGGACGCCGAGAAGCTTTCTTCCGTAGCGAAGCGATGGCGGCATTGAAGATTCTTGATCAAGGCCATATTGCACCAAAAGAGATGAAAGGCTCTTGGGCTGGTGCGATGGGTCAACCTCAGTTTATGCCAAGCTCATTCTTAGCTTACGCCGCTGATGGCAGTGGTGATGGCAAGAAAGACATTTGGGGCACTGAAGAAGACGTATTTGCTTCGGCGGCCAATTATCTCAGCCAATCAGGCTGGGATGATAAGTACACTTGGGGTCGTCAGGTTCATGTTCCGTCAAATGTGTCGATCGATTTACAAGGTCGAGACGAAGACAAAGCGAAATACTTAAAAGAGTGGTCTGAACTCGGTATTAAACGCTATGACGATCGCCCACTGCCAACGCTTGATGAAGACATTAAAGCTTGGTTGATAATGCCGGATGATGAAACCGGACGTTCGTACCTCATTTACAACAACTACAATGTGTTAATGAAGTGGAATCGTTCTTACTACTTTGCTTTGGCAGTAAGCCATCTAGCCGACAGAATTAAGTTTGATTAACAGACCTAAGTCGCTTTGAATAGCATTTGGCCTACCATAGGCAGAACGAACTAAAGGACTCTTCGGAGTCCTTTTTGATTTTATATTTCATAGATTTAATAAGGTGATCTTGTGCTAACAGATAGAGCTGCACAGATGGTGATATTCCATGCGCTGATCAAGCACGAAGGCTTTACCAGTGCTGCAAAAAGCTTGAACGTTTCGGTGTCCCATATCAGTAAGCAAGTCGCTTTGCTTGAAGACTCTATAGGCATCAAGCTGGTGCAAAGGACAACACGAAGCTTAACGCTCACTGAAGCGGGAGACGTGTTCTATCAACATTGTGAGCAGCTGTTTAACACGGTGAAAGCAGCTCAGATGGATATGGACAGCCAGCGCGATGATATCTCTGGAATACTACGCGTCGGTTTGTCGCAGTCATTTGGCACACTCCATATCATTCCGGCGATTGATCAACTCAGACAGCTTTATCCTCAGTTGAGAATCGAGGTCCACTTGTTCGACTATAAGGTGGACATGATTGAAGAGCGCTTGGATCTCTGGATCACCAACAATGAAGATTTGCCTGAAGGTTACATTGCGCAGCGATTAGCCGACAGTCAGTTTGTGGTGGCTGCGTCACCGGATTATCTGATTAAGGCTGGGACGCCACATGTACCTTCCGATTTGATTGACCATAACTGTCTTATCTATCGCAGCCGTGAACGAGATTACACATCGTGGGCGTTTGACAACGGGCAAGAAAACCTCAGCGTCAAAGTCGCGGGCGATTACTCAGTCGATTTGGCTGAGGCAGTACGAGACGCGGCAGTATCAGGGTGGGGCGTTGCTTATTTGGCGACTTACTTAGTGAAAGAAGAGTTTAGAACGGGCAAGCTCATTCAAGTATTGCCAGAGTGGAGAGCCAGTCAGCTGATGCCATTCTATGCCGTTTACCCGAGCCGAAAGAATATGCCGAAGAAGCTTTCGGCAGTGATTGAGTTCATTAAAGATCATATCGGGTCGCCGACGTATTGGGACAAAAACCTCAAAACTTGCGTTGAACTGCATCGCTAACTGTTTCCTAATCTATAAATATAATTTCCATATGGAAAAAGTACGCTTTTTAATCAAAGTTAATTATTAAAATTCAATAACTTAATTATACTCATAGTTAAATCGTGATTACCCCAACATCACATTAACAACCTCAGCTTGCCGCAAACGATTTCCTCTATAGAATGCCTCGCCTTTCCTACCTACAACTTTTAGGTTGACGCACATGGCTTCCCTACTTGGAATTATCACTATTTTAGTTGCCGCTTGGTTACTATCTACGGACAGAAAAAATATTCCACTAAGAACAGTCTCTTTGGCTTTCTTATTACAAATCTCATTCGCGCTATTGGTTCTGTATGTACCAATGGGTAAAGAAGCGTTGAATGCAGCCACGGGTGCGGTATCTAGCTTGATCAACTACGGTCAAGAGGGGATTAACTTCCTATTTGGTGGCCTAACTAATAACGGATTTGTTTTCGCGATTAATGTTCTTGGCATCATTATCTTTTTCTCTGCACTGATTTCAGGCTTGTACCACATCGGCTTTATGCCAAAGGTGATCAACCTTATTGGTGGTGCGCTACAGAAGTTCTTGGGCACAGGTCGTGCGGAATCATTGTCTGCGACTGCCAATATCTTTGTCGGCATGATTGAAGCGCCATTGGTGGTTAAGCCTTACTTAAAACACATGACAGATTCACAACTGTTTGCTGTGATGGTGTGTGGTTTGGCGTCTGTAGCTGGTGGTACGCTAGTGGGTTATGCATCGCTTGGCGTTGACCTAAACTTCCTGATCGCTGCGGCATTCATGTCTGCACCAGCCGGCCTATTGATGGCTAAAATCTTAGTACCTGGCAGCCCAAATGACGCTCAAGAAAATATTGAGTCTGATGTAGAAATTCCACGAGCAACAAACGTAGTTGAGGCGATGGCAGATGGGGCTATGTCTGGACTTCGTATTGCCGTTGCGGTGGGTGCAACACTTCTTGCCTTTATCAGTGTGATTGCAATGCTGAATGGCTTGCTAGGTATCGTTGGCGGCTGGTTTGGCGTAAACCTAAGCTTCGAACTTATCCTAGGTTATGTGTTTGCACCCGTTGCATGGCTGATCGGTGTACCGTGGTCTGAGGCTGTGGTTGCGGGCTCATTGATCGGTAACAAGATTGTCGTGAACGAGTTCGTGGCTTTCATCCAACTAATGGATGCTAAAGAGGCACTAAGTGAGCACTCGCAAGCGATCGTAACTTTCGCTCTATGTGGCTTTGCTAACATCTCTACCATGGCGATTCTTATCGGTGGCTTAGGTAGCTTGGTACCAGAGCGTCGCTCTTTCATCTCACAATACGGCTTTAAAGCGATTTGTGCAGGTGTGTTTGCTAACCTAATGAGTGCCGCGATTGCTGGCGTGGTACTTTCACTGTAAGTACCTAGTTTAATCATTAAGCACCGAGTGGATGAGTCAGTCACTTTATTTCCCCTATAGTAAAGTGACTGATTAATCACAATAATATTCGGTCAGCACGAAAAAGAGAGCCTATAGTTTAATGACGTAGGCTTTCTTGTTTTAGCAAATAGGTTTGTATCACAGGGTGTGGCACAAATTATTTAGGGGCATAAATGGATTTGTCGATTACTTCTTCTTTGGCGCTAATTGGACTCTTGTCTTTAGCCTGTCAGCTTCTGGGCTGGCGTTTGCGTCTTCCCGCTATTCTCCCTCTTCTCATTGTCGGCCTGCTATTGGGCCCCGGTTTAAATGTCCTTAACCCAGATGCCATTTTTGGCGAAGTGCTATTTCCGCTGATTTCATTAGGTGTTGCCATCATTCTGTTTGAAGGCGCATTGACGCTTAATTTCAAGGAGATCAGAGGCCATGGTCGCATGGTGACTCATCTAGTGAGTGTCGGCATGCTGATTACATGGGCGTGTATCGTGGTCGGTGCTTATTACTTTGTTAACTTTAATTGGCCATTAGCGGCGCTATTCGGAGCCTTGGTAGTGGTGACGGGCCCGACAGTGATTGTGCCTATGCTGCGTAGTATTCAGCCCAAAGCTTCTCTTGGCAGCATTTTGCGATGGGAAGGGATAGTAATTGATCCGATTGGCGCTCTGTTTGCGGTTCTCGTCTACGAGTACATTGTTTCTTCTGCCGACCCTACCGGACACGTTCTGTCAGCTCTGGGCCTGACGTTAGTCATAGGTTTAGGCTTAGGGATCATCGGTGGCCATTTGATTGCCAAGATGCTGCAAGGGCATTGGGTACCGCACTATTTACGTAATGTGGCTGTGCTGACGCTAATGTTGGCGGCGTTCTCGTTTTCTAATGATCTGAGTGAAGAATCGGGTTTATTAACCGTGACCATCATGGGGATCTGGCTTGCCAACGTGAAGGGCTTGGATATCGAAGACATCATCGAATTCAAAGAAACCCTGACCGTGTTACTTATTTCTGCGTTGTTTATTCTGTTAGCGAGCAGACTCGACTCCGGAACCTTCCTCTCGATAGGTTGGGGTGGGGTTGGCTTGTTAGCGGTAGTGATGCTGGTGGCGCGTCCTTTGAGTGTGTGGATCAGCGGGATCGGCACGGATCTTACCTCTGCGGATAAATGGTTTTTGAGCTGGATGGCACCGCGCGGGATCGTTGCAGCCGCGGTTTCTTCTCTGTTTGCAATCAAACTTCAAGAGAAGCAATTAATTGAAGGCGCAGATTTACTGGTGCCAATGGTGTTCTTGGTCATCATCGGTACGGTTGTGATTCAGAGCCTTACCGCGAGTTGGTGGGCGAGAAGGCTAGGTGTGACTCAAGAGAAGGCACAAGGCGTTATCTTCTTTGGTGCGACTCAGTTTTCACGCCAGTTTGCCAAAGTGTTGGCGACACACAACATCAACAGTGTGCTTGCCGATACCAACTGGGAAAGCATTCGCTTAGCGCGCATGGAAAACTTGAATGTTTATTTTGGTAACCCAGCTTCGAGCCACGCTGAAAATAATCTGGAATTGGATGGAATAGGGCGTGCGATGATCGTGTCGCCTTATCGTCAAACCAACCCGTTAGTTAGCATGCACTATCAAGACGAGTTTGGTGAGAATAAGGTGTTTGAGCTTGAATCCTCAGAGAATAAACATGAAAGGCACCAAGTGAGCCGCGATGGCAATAGAAGTCTGTTTTCGGAAGGGATCACCTATTCTAAGCTTAACTCGTTGATGGCTCAGGGTAGCCAAATTAAAAGTACAGGTTTGACCGAGGCATTTGATTTAAAAGAGTTTAACGCTTTGTATCCTAAAGCCATTCCTCTTGGGGTGATTAATGGCGGTGATTTCCGTTTAATTACACAAGGATCTGAGTTGGAAAAACTCATATCAACGGAGTGTGAGCTTATTAGTTTATTACCGCCTTCTGAACAGACGGAAAAAGTCGAGACTCCAGATAAGTAGCAACGAGCACTTCATCAAAAGCGAGTCACCCCGTTGTAAAAACGAATAGCTAAGTACCAAAGCATCAAAAAAGCCGCAACGTTCATCACGTTGCGGCTTTCTAATTTTATTTATATGCGCTGCGGACTACTTCGAGTGAAATTGCTCGCAAGCGATCATGGTGTTCTCGATTAGGCTCGCAACCGTCATTGGGCCAACACCACCCGGCACAGGTGTGATGAAGCTTGCGCTTTCTTTCGCTACGTCGTATTCAACGTCGCCCACTAGTTTGCCAGATTCTAAACGGTTGATACCAACATCGACCACAACAGCGCCTTTCTTAATCCAAGCGCCAGGAATGAAGTTAGGCTTACCAACGGCAACTACAACAACGTCTGCTTGACGCACGTGACCTTCAAGGTCTTTGGTGAAGCGGTGACATGTTGTCGTCGTACAACCTGCTAGAAGAAGCTCTAGCGTCATTGGGCGACCTACGATGTTTGATGCGCCAACCACAACCGCGTGCTTACCACGTAAGTCGATGTTGTAACGGTCAAGCAGCGTGATGATGCCTTTTGGCGTGCAAGAGCGAAGCTTAGGCATGCGCTGAGCCAAACGGCCGACATTGTATGGGTGGAAGCCATCAACGTCTTTTTCTGGCGTGATACGCTCAAGAACGTGAGTGCTATCAATGCCAGCTGGTAGAGGCAGTTGAACAAGAATACCGTCGATCTCTGGATCGTCGTTCAGTTGGTCTACCAGTGTTAACAATTCGTCTTCTGTCGCAGTGGCTGGCAAGTCGTAAGATTTAGATACGAAGCCAACTTCTTCACACGCTTTACGCTTACTTCCAACGTAAACCTGAGAAGCAGGGTCTTCACCCACTAAAACAACCGCTAGGCCCGGAGCGCGTAATCCAGCTTCAGTACGAGCTTTTACACGTGCAGCAACTTCGGAGCGAACCGTTTGAGAAATTAGCTTTCCATCAATATTTTGAGCAGTCATGAATTTCCTTAGTATTGATATTCAAGTTAGTGGCTGATGTTTTTGGCGCATTATTCCAGAAAATCTTTTTGATTACCATCAAGCAAACGTTTGCTTTGGTCTGTTTTCCAACACTTATATGTTTGTTGGCCTTTTTTTACCCACTTAGATCAGAATGTTACATAAAGCCGTTGCTTTACTGATTCGAATTCGTATAATTCGTTCCTGTAGCGCGCCCTTAGCTCAGCTGGATAGAGCACCTCCCTTCTAAGGAGGTGGTCGAAGGTTCGAATCCTTCAGGGCGTGCCATTATTTAAAGAAACCCGATAACTCTCCGAGTTGTCGGGTTTTTTGCATTTTACATATCATAAAACACTTCTTTTCAAGCGCGACTCATTTTCTTCTGTTATTCGTTTCATTCGGCTTATGTAATAGAAAGTTAAAATTGTTCGTTTTTTGGGGTTTACATCATTTGGTAATAAAGCCACTATGAATTCACGAAGAATAGACAAGTAAAGCTATTAGCCAGTCGGTTTAGGAATCAAACCTTCTGATTGATGGCTGATTTAGAGGAAGCAATGGCAGGAAACAGTATCGGACAACACTTTCGAGTGACCACATTCGGAGAGAGTCACGGTATCGCACTAGGATGTATCGTAGACGGGTGCCCACCAGGATTAGAAATTACCGAAGAAGATCTGCAGAAAGATCTGGACCGTCGTCGTCCGGGCACTTCTCGCTATACAACGGCTCGTCGTGAAGCGGATGAAGTGAAAATCTTATCAGGTGTATTTGAAGGCCAAACTACGGGTACTTCTATTGGTCTATTGATTGAAAATACAGACCAACGCTCTAAAGACTATTCCGAAATTAAAGACAAGTTCCGCCCTGGCCACGCTGACTATACGTACCATCAAAAGTACGGTGTGCGTGATTACCGAGGTGGTGGTCGTTCTTCAGCTCGTGAAACTGCAATGCGTGTTGCTGCAGGTGCAATTGCGAAGAAATACCTAAAACAAGAATTTGGTGTTGAAATCCAAGCTTACCTTTCTCAAATGGGTGATATCTCAATTGATAAAGTGGATTGGAACGAGATTGAAAACAACGCTTTCTTCTGTCCAGATGCCGACAAAGTACCAGAATTTGATCAACTGATTCGTGACTTGCTAAAAGAAGGCAACTCGATCGGTGCGAAGATTCAAGTGGTTGCGACTAAAGTGCCAGTAGGCCTTGGTGAGCCAATCTTTGATCGTCTAGATGCTGACATCGCGCACGCTCTAATGAGCATTAACGCTGTGAAAGGTGTTGAGATTGGTGATGGCTTCGATGTTGTTAATCAACGCGGTAGTGAACACCGTGACCCATTAACTCCAGAAGGTTTCAGCAGCAATCATGCTGGCGGTATCTTAGGTGGTATCTCTACTGGTCAAGATATTGTGGCAAGCATTGCGCTTAAACCAACATCAAGCATCACTGTACCTGGTGACACAATCACGAAAGATGGTGAAGCAACGCAGCTAATCACGAAAGGTCGTCACGATCCATGTGTTGGCATCCGTGCGGTACCTATTGCAGAAGCAATGCTGGCTATCGTGCTGCTTGACCACTTGCTACGTCATCGTGGTCAAAACTTTGGTGTGACAACTGAAACACCACAAATCTAATTCTGCTTCTTTTTATTTAGAATAGAATTGGTAGAAACAAAAAAGGGTTGCTTCGTAATGAAGTAACCCTTTTTCACATTAGCAGGATTATTCGTCCGGTTAGCGACTATCGTCATTAAAGACAGCTAGCAGCTTAAGGCTCTTAATCCATTAATGCACTGAACTTTCAGGATCAAGCTGGAACGAAGGCAAACTCCATTTGAATCTTACAGCCGCCATGCGCAGCAAGTAACCAACTACAAGCGTCACAATTGTCGCCGTGACGTCGTTGATGCCAAGCTCAAGCAAACCTAGGTACAAACCTGAAGCGACAAGTGCGACAGAGGCATACAGCTCTTCATGTAACACCAATGGTGTTTGACGACAGATAAGGTCACGTAACAAACCACCAAAGACACCTGTCACTAATGCCGATACCATGCAAATCATCGGGTGCAGACCCATGGTCATCGCTACTTTGGTACCAATGATACTGAATACGATTAGGCCTAAGGCATCCAAGCGAATAAACAAACCTTTTAGCTTGATAACCCATTTCGCCAACCCGGTTGTAATAACACCTGCTATACAGGTGATGGCCAGATACTGAGGGTTTTCAACCCAACCTAAAGGGTAATGGCCAAGTAAGATATCGCGTACTGTACCGCCGCCAATTGCCGTTGCGCTCGCAACCAGCATTACACCAAACCAATCCATTTTTTGTTTGCCTGCACTGAGAGCGCCGGTCATGGCTTCTGCCGTGATGCCAATGATATACAAAACACTTAGTAGCATTGCTGTAGCTCTATAATTTAGGTCTATAAACTCGAGTCTTATAGGCCTTAGGGATATAAAATGAAGCGCGAGTGTAGTAGTAAAAATGCTTGTTGACGAATGAATATTTGTACCGTGAATGGGCGTTTCAGATTAGCTAAACTAATCATTCACCTTAAAGTGGTGTAATCTGGGAATGGCAATCGATTGTCACTGCAAAGTATAATGGCGAACCCGATGTCATTACGCTTGATAGGGCTTTACCGAGCGCTTAAAAAAAAGCAAAATGCCCCAGTTATTTTTACTTAAATTTGATTTTATGACACACCAATACTCAGACATTATCGATATCTTCAATCAGACCTTTTTTGAAAGCTTTAATACCAAACTAGAGCTAGGGGCTGATGAGCCGATCTATTCGCCTGCTGATGATACTATCCCACACCATCGAATCGTGTTCGCACGTGGCTTTTACGCCTCTGCACTCCATGAGATCGCACACTGGTGCGTTGCTGGGCCTGAGCGTCGTTTACTGGAAGATTTTGGCTATTGGTATGAACCTGACGGTCGAACGGAATCGGTTCAAGCTGAGTTTGAAAAAGTAGAAATTCGCCCACAAGCGTATGAATGGATCATTGCGATGAGCGCAGGCTTTCCTTTTAATGTCAGCTGTGACAATCTACACGGCGATTTTGAGCCAGATCGTTTGGCCTTTATGAATAAAGTACATAGCGAAGTTATGGGTATCTTTGAAGTAGGCTTTCCGCCTCGCGTGAAAATGCTCTCTGAAGCATTACGCAGCTTCTACGATGTAGAACCTTTATGTGCTAGCCAATTTATTGTGAAATAAGAGAATATTATGATTATCGAATTTGAAGAAAAACTACTTGAAGTAATTGATGCTCGCATTGAAAACGCATCAGACGATGAACTGTTTGCTGGTGGTTACTTACGTGGTCATATTTCTCTTTCAGTGGCTTCATGTGAAGAAGAAGGCATTGAAGATGTGGCTGAAGTAAAAGCTCGTATTGAACAGAGCCTAGACGACGCTCGCTCTGAACTAACACCAGCAGACCGCACTATCGTTAATGACCTTTGGGTTGAGCTACAAAACCAAGCTTAATCTCGATGTATTAATACTATCCGCTCAGTCCCTTCCTTTCCCATTTTGCTGAGCGAACTGGTTTATTTGAGACTCGTTCGAAATTTTTGAATGAGTCCGTTCATTTCTTGTGATGGTTACATTTTCTTACTACGTTATTCTAATCCCACTTAACGGAATTACAGAAAGGTCACATCATGAAAGTTATCGCATTTGGCGCAAGCACAAGTTCTACCTCAATCAACAAAACACTAGCAACTTACGCAGCAAACTTGATTGAAGGTGCTGAAGTTAAAGTCCTAGACATCAACGATTACAATGTTCCTATGTTCAGTGAAGACACTGAAAAAGAGATTGGCCAAGCGGAAGGCGCTCAAGCATTCTTGCGCGACCTAGCTGAAGCTGATGCGTTTGTTATCTCGTTCGCAGAACACAATGGTCACTACCCAGCTGCGTATAAAAACCTATTTGATTGGGCGACACGCATTGAGCGTTCAGTATTTGGCGAGAAGCCGGCGGTTTACCTAGCGACTTCACCAGGCCCTGGCGGCGCACAAACGGTACTTGGCGCAGCGACAGGTTCTGCACCTTACTTCGGTGGAAACGTGCAAGCGTCAGTTTCAGTACCAAGCTTCTACGATAACTTTGATTTTGAATCTGGTTCTATCAGCAACGAAGAGATCGTTCTACAGATTAAAGACGCGGTTGCTAAGCTGTAAATACAGCTTCGTTTAGAACAACACGAATAACAAAAAGCCCGAGCGACACAATGTCGTTCGGGCTTTTTAGCTTTTAACTTATTAGTTTCAGATATTCAGATTAGCTGAACTAGAAACTACGGCTTTGATTTAGAATGCTTGTCAGCAACCCATCCAGCCGTTAATGCCTTACCTTTACGCAGTCTGCGTACCCACATTCGACTTGGGTGAATCGCCTCAAGCACATCAACAGGCAAGGGCAGCGGATCGCCACAGATCTGTGATGCTAATACTTCAGCCAATAATGGTGCAGAGCTCAAACCACGTGAACCCAGTCCGATAAAGCAATAAAGGTTAGGGAAGCTTGTTACCGTTTCTACATCCTCAACCGAGTCACGCTGCGGGTTGAAGTTGTGGAGATCTTGGTACTGCTCCTTAATGGCTTCAAAGTCACCAATGTTTCCGACAAACGGAAGGTGGTCACGGCTTACGCTTCGGATACCTTGGCGCGCTAAGTTGTCACTGGTATCGACATCTTTTGTCCATGCTTGGTCTGGTAGTGACCCATGTAGGCGCTCGCCATTGTGCTGCTGAACCTCAATATCAAATTCTTGGTCGATATTGGTTTTGTCGTAGTTCGCACCAATACAGTGATGACCATTGTTGGGGTTCTGTGGCGTCAAATAGCCATCAAAGCACAACACGGTTTTTAGCTGGCTGAGATTTTCCGTGGTCGGAATATGGCTCACTTGGCCTTTAACCGGAGTCAGTGGTACTGGCTGAGTTTGTTCAAACTGAGTGAACTTGTGTCCATTCGCGACAACCACTTGGTCGTGCTTGGTTTGAATCTCACCTTGAGGTGTATCCATCGTCAGTATCCATTGTTGTTCAGCTTCGAGCCACTCAAGTTGCGTTACTTGATGTTGATAGTGCGCGCTTACTTGGTTGTTCTCTTCTAACTTGCTAATCAAGCCTTGAGTCAGTTGCAGAGGGCTTAGCCAACCACCCAGCGGAAAGTAAACACTCTCTTTATCGACGGGTAAGCCAATCTTTTCGTTGGCTTGCTCTGGCGATAAACGCTGAATCAGGTCGGTGTGGAAGTTGCCTTCCAACATGCGGTTGAGCTTTTTAGTGGAGCCTTGATCCCACATCAAGATGTTCACGCCACACCAACTGTGATCAAATTGAATAGACTGAGCCGCTTGATTAATAAATTGACGAGCAAACAGTAATCCCGGGCCAAACACGCGAGACACGTTCGAGGTCGCTTCGCTTAATAGCGGGTAAATCGCACCTTGGTTGTTACCTGAGGCATTGCCCGCAGCTTGTGGATGTTCACAATAAAGGGTGATATTTTTGCCACGACGGCTTAGCGTTTTGGCTAATGCAGCACTGGCGACACCACCACCAATGATCGCAATGTCTTGGGATTCAGTGTGTTGAGCGAGGCCATACCAAGGTTTGATGTTGGTGTGAGCGTGCTTTTCGCCAAGTCGGCCGGCGATCATTTCTCGCTTAGTACCAAAGCCTTTGACCTTTTTCATTTCAAAGCCAGCTTCAATTAAGCCACGGCGAACAAAGCCAGCAGCGGTGAAGGTGGCGCAGCTACAATCTTGCTTAGCGAGCTTAGCCATGCCGTTGAATAGGTTTTGATTCCACATCTCTGGGTTCTTGCTCGGAGCAAAACCGTCTAAGAACCAAGCATCAACCAAACCTTCACGCGGGGTTGGTACGTTGGGCATGCAATCTTTAATATCGCCAAACCACAAATCAAGCGTGATTGCACCGTCGCCCAGCACAATGCGGTGACATTCAGGTAGAGCAATAGGGTAGTGTTCTTGGAGTTGCGTCGCATACTCGGCTAATTCTGGCCACGATTGGTGTGCTTTGATCAGATCCTCTTTATTTAAAGGATATTTTTCAAAACTGATGAAATGTAACTCTTTGGTCATCGCTTGTGGGTTATCTTTAAGAAAAGCATCGAACCATTGCCAAACTGCAAGAAAGTTCAAACCTGTGCCAAAGCCGGTTTCAGCAATCACAAAGCGGCGTTGTTCATGTTCAAGCCAACGCTCTGGAAGGTGGTTTTGCTTTAAAAAGACGTAGCGAGTTTCTTCTAAACCGTTAACATTGGAGAAGTAAACGTCGTCAAATTGGTCTGAAACTGGCGTGCCAGACTCATTCCATTCCAGTTCTGCATTAGTAATTGAAGTCATAAAATCTATCATTTTGTGATTTGAAGCGATATGTTGGTAGGGATTGTACGAATTTCTAGGAAAGCTGACCACTTTTGTTAGGCTTCTTAGTTATCATCTAGCTGAATTTAGAATTATAGGAATGTCACATGAAACGAGTCGTAATCACCGGTATGGGTATTGTTTCAAGTATCGGTAACAACGTCGAAGAAGTTTTAGCATCACTGAAAGAGGGTAAATCTGGTATTACCGCTTCAGAGCAGTTCAAGGAAAATGGCTTGCGCTCTCAAGTATGGGGTAACCTAAAAATGAACCCTGCTGACCATATCGATCGCAAAAAAATGCGCTTTATGGGTGATGCAGCGGCATTCGCTTATCTTTCAATGGAGCAAGCAATTGCTGATTCTGGCTTAACTGAAGATCAAGTATCTAATGACCGCACGGGTATCGTTGCGGGTTCAGGTGGTGCTTCATCTCTAAACCAAGTAAACGCGGTAGACATCATCCGTGAGAAAGGCGTGAAGCGCGTTGGTCCATACATGGTTCCACGTACAATGGCTTCTACGGTTTCTGCTTGTCTAGCAACTCCTTTCAAAATCCGTGGTGTGAACTACTCTATGAGCTCTGCATGTGCGACATCTGCACACTGTATTGGTCACGCAATGGAGCTTATCCAACTTGGTAAGCAAGACGTTGTATTCGCTGGTGGCGGTGAAGAACTGGATTGGTCTCTGACTATGATGTTCGACGCAATGGGCGCACTTTCTACTAAGTACAACGACACGCCAGAGCTGGCTTCTCGTACCTACGATGCAGACCGTGATGGTTTCGTTATCTCTGGTGGCGGCGGCATGTTAGTTATCGAAGAGCTTGAGCACGCTGTTGCTCGTGGCGCAAAAATCTACGGTGAAATCGTAGGCTACGGCGCAACTTCAGATGGCTACGACATGGTTGCTCCTTCTGGTGAAGGTGCGGTTCGTTGTATGAAGATGGCGATGCAAAACGTTGATGGCGTTGATTACGTGAACACTCACGGTACTTCAACTCCAGTTGGCGACGTTAAAGAGCTAGGCGCTATCCAAGAAGTATTTGGTGGCAACAGCCCAGCAATTTCTGCAACTAAAGCGATGACAGGTCACGCTCTAGGTGCTGCTGGCGTACACGAAGCTATTTACTCAACGCTAATGCTAGATAACGGCTTTATCGCTCCAAGCATTAACGTTTCGAACCTAGACGAAGCTGCTGCTGGCCTAGACATCGTAACTGAAGCTCGTGATCAAGAGCTAACTACAGTTATGTCTAACAGTTTTGGTTTCGGCGGTACGAACGCAACGCTAGTAATCAAAAAGTACCAAGCTTAACTTAAGCTTGAGTTACAGAGACAAGGTTAATCGTTAAAGGGTTGCGCTAGTGCCGATTCAACACGCACAGGTCACCCAGTAATAATGACCATCAGAACAAAGTTTTTAGACGCAGGTTGGTAAACGTGTTTTTTGAACATAGTTTTTAAATCTGGGTTTAGAGATTGAAAGGTTTCCAGAGCTTGACCAGTACTGACTTTGGTTAGTACTGGTTGAACAGACGCAAGACTCTGTCTCCTGGAGAGCGAGATAGGATCCTTTTGTTCTGGATGTTTGCCCGATTGTTTATTCAATCGGGCATTTTTCGTTTTAGCCGTTTGATCTTGGGTGTTCACTCTGGTTTCGGTTCTTGTCTGCCAAGGTTAGGTGATTCAGCCCTTTATTTATAATGTATTCCAATTGCTACTCGACACCGTGTGTGGAATTTTGCACAATCATTTCAATTCACATTTAGGTCGATAGACCCCAACAAAAGTACTCGCCAAATGAAAATCTTAATCGACGAAAATATGCCTTACGCTGAAGCGCTTTTTAGCCAGCTAGGGGAAGTGACAATGAAGTCTGGTCGCACATTAACAGCTGACGACCTAGTTGACGTAGACGCATTGATGATTCGCTCTGTTACCAAGGTAAACGAGTCATTGATCAGCAAAGCCAATAAGCTGAAGTTTGTTGGTACTGCGACGGCTGGCATGGATCACGTTGACCAAGAGTTGATGAAAGAGCGTGGCATTTTCTTTACTGCGGCACCTGGTTGTAACAAGGTGGGTGTTGCTGAGTACGCGTTCAGTGCGATGATGGTGCTTGCGCAGCAACAAGGCTTTTCTGTTTTTGATAAAACGGTTGGTATTATCGGCTGTGGTCAAGTGGGCAGTTACTTAGCGAAGTGCCTTGAAGGTATTGGTATCAAAGTTCTGCTGAACGACCCTCTAAAACAGCAAGAGGGTGATACTCGCGAATTTACTGAGTTAGAGACTTTGCTTGAACAATCAGACGTTATTACATTACACACGCCAATCACTAAGACGGGTGAGTATCCAACGCATCACTTGATCAGTGAGCAAGTGCTGAACAACTTACGTGCTGATCAAATCCTGATTAATGCAGCTCGCGGTCCTGTGGTTGATAACCAAGCGCTAAAAGCTCGCCTGCAAAAAGCCGATGGTTTCACTGCAGTGCTTGATGTGTTTGAGTTTGAACCTGAAGTCGACTTTGAGCTTCTTCCGTTACTCGCTTTTGCAACGCCTCACGTAGCGGGCTACGGTTTAGAAGGTAAAGCGCGTGGTACCACGATGATCTTCAACAGTTATTGTGAATTTTTAGGTACTGAACAGCGTGCGTATGCAAGCGACTTATTGCCGACAGCGCCTGTACCTCAAATGAAATTAGATAGAGCTTGGGATGAAGCAACACTGCACAATTTGACTCAGTTGATCTATGATGTGCGCAAAGACGACGCCTTATTCCGTCGCAATATCGTTACGCCGGGTTCTTTTGACAAGATGCGTAAAGAATATTGGGACCGCAGAGAGTACAGTGCAGTCGAGTTAACGGGCGACGAATCTTGTAATTTAACGCCGTTATCTAAACTCGGTTTTATGGTAAAGCCAACTTTATAAAAGAGAGAAACAATGAGCCAAGAATTTAATATTGCTATTTTAGGTGCGACTGGTGCGGTTGGTGAAACCATTCTTGAAGTACTTAAAGAGCGTAAATTCCCTGTCGGTGAAATGCACTTACTAGCAAGTGAACGTAGTGAAGGCAAAACTTCCCGTTTTAACGGCAAAACAATACAAGTACAAAACGTAGAAGACTTCGATTGGTCTCAAGTACATATTGCGTTTTTCTCTGCAGGTAGCGAGCTTTCAGAGCGTTGGGCTCCAATTGCGGCTGATGAAGGTGTGGTTGTCATCGATAACACATCACGCTTCCGTTACGAATACGATGTTCCTCTGGTTGTGCCTGAAGTGAACCCTGAAGCGATTGCTGAGTTCCGTAACCGTAACATCATCGCGAACCCTAACTGCTCGACTATCCAAATGGTAGTAGCGCTAAAACCAATTCACGATGAAGTGGGCCTTGAGCGTATTAACGTTTCAACTTACCAATCTGTGTCTGGTGCAGGTAAGCCAGGTATCGATGAGCTAGCGGGTCAAACGGCTAAGCTTCTTAACGGTATGCCAGCTGAAAACTCAGCGTTCTCACAACAAATCGCTTTCAACTGTATTCCTCAAATCGATGAATTTACAGAGAACGGCTACACGCGTGAAGAGATGAAGATGGTTTGGGAAACTCAAAAAATCTTTGCTGACTCTTCAATCACAGTGAACCCGACTTGTGTCCGCGTACCAGTATTTTACGGTCACGCAGAATCTCTACACATTGAAACTCGCGCACCAATCGGTGCAGAGCAAGTGGTTCAGCTTCTAGAGAACACAGAAGGTGTTGAAGTATTCCAAGCGCTAGACTTCCCAACTCAAGTTCGTGATGCAGGTGGTAAAGACCACGTAATGGTTGGTCGTATTCGTAACGACATCAGCCATCACAGTGGCGTAAACATGTGGGTTGTCGCTGATAACGTTCGTAAAGGCGCAGCAACAAACGCAGTTCAAATCGCTGAAGTTCTGATTCGCGATTACTTCTAAGCTTTATTGCTTTGATAAAAAAGCCTCACTCTTTAGTGGGGCTTTTTTAATCGATTAAAAATATTGTTAGTCAAATTGTGTGAAATTGCTGCGAATATTGTTGCTGCAACACATTTTTTGTTTTCATCTCTATAGTTTTACGTCATTTATCCGATATATTTAATAGATCATCACTTTTCCGAATTTAAGCACCTAGCTGAGCCTTTTATGTTTCAAATTTTCAAGCCGTGGTTAATGCCTTTTGCCTTTATCATTGCGACTCAGATTTCCGTTGTTCGTGCAGATTCCATTCGAGTTGTAGGGCCTAATGGCCAGATACAATCAGCGCCTACGTTTTCAGAACCACTTCAAAGAGCGCAATCAAATAGCGCTGAGCCTTCACGTTTCTATGGTCCAACTCGCGGCTCAGAAACATTGTGGTCTATTGCCTCAAAGTTACGCCCTGATAACTCCGTTTCAGTCCAACAAACTCTGTTGGCTATTTATCGCTTAAACCCACAAGCGTTTGAAAACCAGAATATCCATAGCCTGCTGCCTGCGAGCAATCTACGCGTGCCTTCTTTAGAGCAAGCACGTGCAAGCTCGACGCAGCAAGCTATCAACATCATGAACTCACATCTTGCTAAGCTTGATGCTCCTGCAAGTAAGCCTGTCGCTTCAAAACCCAAAGCGCCGAGTTCTGATGCAAAAAATGTTACTCCTGCTAAGCAAGTAAGCACTACTGAAACTGCTAAAAAGCCATTGTCTCCAACTCAATCATCTCTAGCTCAATCTGCACCAACCCAAGAGATGAACAAGTTAGAGAAGCAGCTAGAGCTTTCAGAAACTGAACTGCTGTCACTTGAAGAGAAAAATCACCAACTTCGTTTGATGTTATCGAATGTTCAATCGGAAGTGGATGAGCTAAAAACAGAGCTCAGTGATGAAGACCGCATTCGTAGCGAAGTGGAAAAGCTGCTTGATGAAGAGCGCAGAAAGAACGCCGAAATTGAAAAGATGGCACCAAGTGTCATGGACGAACTGTTATCGAATGGTTGGTTAGTGGCGGCTCTTGCGATTATTCCAGGTCTGCTCATTGGTTTGATCGTTGTGATGCTGTTAGGCCGTCGTTCTAAAAATGATGAGCAACAGCAGACGACTCAAGAACAACCGCTCCAGCCAGAACCAAGTACCATTGCACCTATTACATTGGGCGACGAGATGGACGACCTTAACGAGCTGTCTTTAGATGATGACTTGTTTGGTACGGAAGATGACGCCAACAAGCTGTTTGACGATCAAGCGCTAGCCGAAGAGGATGATGTCTTTGCTGGTTTAGATGAATCTGATCTCGATTTCAATCTAGATGGTGAAGACGATGACCCATTTGCCAGCATTGGCGAAAACGGTGATTTAGACACCAACTTCGACGATCTAGATTTAGACAGCAGCAACGGCATTAGTGTTAATGGCGAAGAGAAAGCGCTTGGCCTTGAAGAGATGGAACGTGCGCTAGACAAAACAGCGGAAAGCGCCGTCGATACTGATGATGTCGACTTTGATCTTTCTGATGATAACGCAATGTCTGCTGATGACATTGAAGCTTTACTATCTCAAGAGTCTGAAACTGAAGATCTCGGTTCCAACGAGCTAGACCAATCTTTATTAGATGATCTGTTTGCTCTTGATGACGAAGATGACGACAGCTTCGATATTGATGCTCTGATTTCGGAAGAGCAAAGTGATTCGCCTTCTAGCACTGAAACACCAGCAAGCGATGATTTTGACATCGATGCGCTTATCTCTGAGCAACAAAGTGAGACTAAGCCTGTTGATTTGAGCAATGACGATTTTGATATTGATGCTCTAATCTCTGAACAACAGTCCCCTGAGCCAGCTTCACCGACAGCGAATGATGATATTGATGACATCTTTGCCCAAGTTGCTGCTCAGAACGATCAAGCGAATGACCCTTTCAACCTCGATAGCGACGATGAGATTGCCACTAACCTAAACAGTGGTTTGGCGTCTGATGATGATATCGAAAACATTCTGTCTCAGTTCGATAAGCCCATCGTAAATGAAGAACCTCAAGACAGCGTTGATCTGCTTGATGAGCAACTGGCAGGCGATGACGTAGACCTAAGTAACTCGACAGACCTTCTTGATGAGATGCTAGGGGACGATTCGGATGATGAGTCTGAAAGCGAACCTCTTGGCTTTGATTCTCTGTCTGAGCTTGAAGAGCTTTCTGGTTTATCGACCGATGATGACCTCAACATCGCAGAAGACAGCACGGAAACCTTGGATGAATTAATAGGTGACTCTGACGACGATGATTTCGAACTCGACGCCGAAAGTACCGACTTATTGGATGATTTCCTTGATAGTGAATTGTCAGATGATGAGCTTTTAGCGGATGCATCAAAATCAGAATCTCTAGACCCATTTGATGACTTACTGACAAGTGGCATTGAAGACGAGCTTGAATCTGAAGATAAGACGTTTGATAAAGAGTTAGACGCAGCCTTTGGTTTGGACAACGTCAATGAGGAGCCTGAAAAGGACTCAGACGTTGAGCTTACTCCGTTAACCTCTGAAGGTGAGCCTGAGCAAGATCCGGACATTAGTGAAACACCACAACCTGAAGTCGTTACTGATGAATCGTTAGATTCGGAACTGGCTCAAGAAAGTACTGATGTTAAGCCAGAAAATGATGAAGCCTTTAATCGTGATGGTTTTATCGATGATTTGTTCGGTGTCGCACCGGCAACGGATGCTTTGCTTGATGACTCTCTAGAAACAACAGACGAAGCGTTGATTGATGAGTTAATGACTTCTGATGACAATGATTTGTTTCCAGCGATAGAAGAGCCTGTTGAACCATCAATTGACAATACGGTTGAACCAGAGCAAGCGCCTCTTTCAAGCAGCAACGAAGTATCAGCGCAAGAAACCGCATCATCGGTTGAAGATGATGAATTGGATATCGACTCGCTGTTATCTGAGAATTCTGATTTTGATAAACCAGATTTTGAAGAGCAAGTTCAAGAAGAAACCGCACAACAAGAACCAGAGCCGAAAGAAGCCGACGTCCAAGAACAGCGTGAAGACATTGCTGCTAGCTTTGAAGAACAAACTTCGCCATCCTCTTTAAATGATATCTCTGAAGATGAAGAAGATACGGTTGAAGACTGGTTAGCTGAAGCCATCGACGATGTAGAGTCGCCAGCGAACGTTACCTCTGATTTTGACTTCGAACCGAAAATCCAAGGTAGCGATCAGCTTGAAGATGTCGTTGAATCCTTGCCAGAGCCAGAGCCAGAGCCAGAGCCAGAGCCAGAGCCAGAGCCAGAGCCAGAGCCAGAGCCAATCCGTGCTGCAAACATGCCAGAGATTATTCCGAATGAATTTGGTGTGCCACAAGACGATGATTGGCTGATTGAAGATGAGGCGTCTGAACCAGAAGCATTAGCGGAAGCTGACGTAACACCAGAGCCAGTAACACCTGTCGCTGAACCTCAGTTAGATGAAGAACCGCAAGTTGAAGCTACACCACAAACGGAAGTAGCAGAACAAGCTGAAGTTCTAGGACAAGAAAGCGCAGAAGAATTCTCGTTTGACGACTTCGAGCTACCAGAGTTTGGTGAAGAAGATGCACTAGCGGAAGCTGATGCTGAATCAACAACAGAATCAGTATTGCCTGCTGTTGAGCCTCAAGCTCAAGCTAAAGAGCAAGACGACGAAGAGTTCTCGTTTGATGACTTTGAGCTACCAGAGTTTGGTGAAGAAGACGCACTAGCGGAAGCTGATGCTGAATCAACACCAGAACCAGTAACGCCAGCTATTGATGCTCAACCAAGTGTTGAATCACAACCTACCGCTGAGCCTCAGCTAGATGCCGGACCACAGGCTGATACTGCGCAACCAGAAAGCGAAGAAGAGTTCTCATTCGATGACTTCGAACTTCCAGAGTTTGGTGAAGACGATGCGTTAGCGGAAGTGGTGAGTGAACCAGATGAAGCGCAGCTAGAGCAAGACTTAGCGCCTGACCCCGAGAAGTTCGAGTTCGATGACCTTGATCTTCCTGAGTACGATGAAGAAAGCGCAAAAGCGGACTCTGTTTTAGATGATATTGAGCAAAGCAATGCTGAGCCGGTAGCGGAAGACCAAGGCGTAGAGTTTGATGAGTTTGATTTACCGGAATACGGTGAAGACGAAGCCATCTCCGATGCGTTTGCAGAGAAGCCAACACCACTGACCTCTTTCAGCCCACAAGGCGAAGAGCAAGACGCGTTGCATGATTTGTTCTCAAATCCGCAGAGCTACAGTCAGGCTGATGATTTCTCGAACGCTGAAGACTCTGAACCGGCTGGTTTTTCACGGCCAGAACAATCACTGAGCGCGGCTTCAGAGCCAAACTCAACGCCTGCAGCGGTTCAAGACGAGCCACTAGAAGGCTTTGATGACTTTGATGAGACAGCATTAGCTGAGTTGCTTTCTGAAGATGTTCAAGACACTGTCGATAACATGTTTGATAAGCCATTGGACGCAACTTCGATTGATAGCGCAGGGCTAGATATTGACGCGATGCTTGAAGTTGGCGGCGAAGACTGGAAAGGCTTTAACCTAGCACCAGAGCAACAATCGAGCATGCATAATGATGTGCCTGATGACCAACAAGAGATTTGGGCATCGGCTGAGCAGCAAGCTGAACCGAAAATCAAAGAAGAGAATTGGGCTCAACAAGACAACCTAACCGAATCAGGCAACAGTCGTGATAAACAGTACATGACGATTGATGAACTGATGGCTCAAGTCGAGCAAGAAGGTGAAGAAGTCATTAACCCAGACGATGAAGAGCTTAAACTGGATGTTGGTCTAAACGAATTCCCTGATGTTATCGGTGATATTGGCAATTATGATGTCGACAGCAATGCAGAAGCTGCGGGTAAGCTTGATTTGGCCAAAATTTACATCGAGATGAGTGACTCGCAAGGGGCAATTAAGCTTCTAGAAGAGGCAATCGTTGATGGCAACGATGATATTCGTCGAGAGGCAAAAAATCTTATCGATACGTTAAACGGTCGATAAATTTAAAAATCAGAAAGGGTAGCGTTGGCTACCCTTTATTTTAAGGCAATACAGAGCGCTATAGTTTGATTTGGTTTTTCAACAGTATCGTCTCGGTCGATGCTGATTGTTTATTGAAGTTTTAGCCCCATCCTATTTGGGCTAGCACTGATTTCCGTATATACTTCTCGCCCATTTTCAAAGAGAACAAGAACATGAAAATTGCTTTAGGTATTGAATATAACGGTACCCACTACTTTGGTTGGCAGCGCCAACGAGACGTGAAAAGTGTCCAAGAAGAATTGGAAAAGGCTCTTTCAGTTGTCGCGAATCACCCTGTAGAAGTTATGTGCGCAGGTCGTACAGATGCCGGTGTTCACGGTACGGGACAAGTCGTTCACTTTGAAACTAATGTCGATCGTAAAATGGTGGCATGGACAATGGGCGCGAATGCCAACATGCCGAAAGATATTGCGGTTCGTTGGGCGACAGAAGTGAATGAGGATTTCCATGCTCGTTTCTCGGCAACTGCTCGCCGTTATCGCTACATTATCTTTAACCATGCACTACGCCCAGGCATTTTGAATTCAGGCGTGAGCCATTATCATGGTCACCTTGATGAGAAAAAAATGCATGAAGCGGGTCAGTACTTACTTGGTGAGAATGACTTCACTTCGTTCAGGGCAACACACTGTCAATCTCGTAGCCCATGGAGAAACATGATTCACTTAAACGTGACTCGTCATGGACACTACATTGTGATCGATATTAAAGCGAATGCGTTTGTTCACCACATGGTGAGGAATATTACTGGTAGCCTTATTGCCGTAGGTAAAGGTGAGCAGAAACCAGAGTGGATCCAGTGGCTTTTAGAAGCTAAAGATCGAAAAGTAGCCGGCGCAACTGCAAAAGCGGAAGGTTTGTATCTGGTGGATGTTGATTATCCTGAACATTTTGAGCTACCACGAGAGCCAATTGGTCCTCTATTTTTGCCGGATAATTTGAACTAAATGTGAGACTTAGGTTCAAAAATTATTACGGTTTAGTGCGTAAGATAGTCCCAGAAAATAGGTACAACCAGTTTTTTATCTACAGTCGCTGTTTTATGTGCTTTAATTCCCACGCATAATTCCCAAATTTATTTCTTTCGCAATCAAGCGGAAGAATCGAAACAAAAAGGTCTTCCATGAGTTGGCTTGAAAAGATTTTAGAAAAAAGCAACATCGTAACATCTCGTAAAGCATCTATCCCTGAGGGTGTTTGGACTAAATGTACTTCTTGTGAGCAGGTTCTGTACCATGCTGAACTAGAGCGTAACCTAGAAGTATGTCCAAAATGTGACCATCACATGCGCATGAAAGCACGTCGCCGTCTGGATACATTCCTAGACAAAGGTGAGCGTGTTGAACTAGGTGCTGATCTTGAGCCACAAGACAAGCTGAAGTTTAAAGACTCTAAGCGTTACAAAGAACGTATCTCTGCTGCTCAAAAGAACAGTGGTGAAACAGACGCATTAGTTGCAATGAAAGGCGAACTATTGGGTTTACCTATCGTAGCGTGTGCTTTTGAATTCTCATTCATGGGCGGCTCAATGGGTTCTGTTGTTGGTGCTCGTTTCGTGAAAGCGGTAGATGCTGCTATCGAGAACAACTGTGGTTTAGTGTGTTTCTCTGCAAGTGGTGGTGCTCGTATGCAAGAGGCATTGATGTCTCTAATGCAAATGGCGAAAACCAGTGCTGCGCTTGAGCGTTTATCTGCGAAAGGCCTACCGTTTGTTTCAGTTATGACTGATCCAACAATGGGTGGTGTTTCTGCAAGTTTGGCAATGCTTGGCGATATCAATATTGGTGAACCAAAAGCACTGATCGGTTTTGCTGGACGTCGTGTAATCGAACAAACGGTACGTGAAGACCTTCCTGAAGGTTTCCAACGCAGTGAGTTCCTACTAGACCACGGTGCTATCGACATGATTGTTGACCGTCGTGAGATGCGTCAGCGCGTTGCAAGCCTTGTTGCTAAAATGACCAACCAGCCTTCACCATTAGTAGTTTCTGTGAACGATTCACCGAATGAAGCTACTTATGAAGTACCAGAAGCGCCAGAAAAAGGGTAAAGTACCTTCTAACAAACCAACTTAATTATGGTTATGAGTTAGATGAGTCAACAACCTATTCCTCAAGCCACATCCTCTTTGGAGATGTGGCTTGATTATTTATCAAACATCCACACAAGCGCTATTGATCTTGGATTAGACCGAGTTCAGGCCGTCGCCTCTAAGGCAAACCTCACCAAACCTGCTCAACATGTTATTACTGTTGCCGGAACCAATGGCAAAGGCTCAACATGTGCACTGATGGAAGCGATTCTATTGGACGCTGGTTACTCAGTTGGTGTCTACAGCTCTCCTCACTTAATTCGCTATAACGAACGTGTTCGTATCAACGGCCAAGATCTATCTGATGAAAAGATGGTTCAGTCTTTCGATTTCATTGAGAAAGAGCGTGGCGAAATCAGCCTGAGTTTTTTCGAATATGGCACTTTAGCGGCGTTACGTGCATTTCAAACTGAAGCGGTTGATGTTGTGCTTTTAGAAGTGGGTTTAGGCGGGCGTTTAGACGCGACCAATATCGTTGAGCATGATGTTTCTGTGATTACTAGTTTGGCTGTCGACCATGTTGACTGGCTAGGTGATGACATCAATGTGATTGGTTTTGAGAAAGCGGGCATTTATCGTAGCGGTAAACCCGCTATCTGTGGTCAACCCAAGCCACCGGCTACGGTTGCAGCGCACGCTGATGACATTAAGGCTGAGTTCTACCAAGTCGGTATTCAATACACTTATGATGTTGACGGTGATACGTGGAACTGGCGCAGTGGTGCATTCCAACTAGAATCGCTACCTATTCCAAGCCTGCCGTTACCTAACGCTGCAACAGCGTTGATGGCATTGGGCACATCAGAGCTTAGTATTAGCGACGTGAACGTGGTTAACGGCATGAAGAATGCGCAGCTTCCTGGGCGTATGCAGCAAATTAGCGAACAACCGGTGATTGTGCTTGATGTAGCACACAACCCGCATTCTGCTGAGTACTTTGCGCAGCAAGTCGCGAAGAAGTATGCAGGCAAAAATTTACACGTTGTAGTCGCCATGCTTCATGACAAAGATATCCCCGCGACATTGGAAGTATTAGCTTCAATAACAACACATTGGTACCCAGCTTCGCTGAACGGCCCACGAGCCGCAACAGCCGCTGAATTGTGTCAAAGCTTACCTGAAGGTGTAGAGCGGTATTCAAACCCTGTTGTAGCGTTTGAAGCGGCTTTAGCTTCTGTTAAAGGTGACGATGTTGTGTTGGTTGTCGGTTCTTTCCATACAGTGGGTGAAGTGTTGGAGCATTGGCAGAAAAAAGGAAACTAAATGGCAAGTAAATTCCAAAGCCGGTTAGTCGGCACCATCATTTTAGTGGCCATTGGCGTGATTGTATTGCCCGATGTACTAGATGGTAAGAAGCTCCACTACAAAGAAGAGTTTGCAAGCATTCCAATTAAGCCTGAGCTTGATAGTAATGTTGAAGTGTTTGAAGTACTCGATCCCGTTGAAGATCAGATAGCGCTACCGGATTCTCCGGTTGAGCAAGTGGTTGAAAGTGGTCGTACTGATAATTCAAACACGCAAACCGCGTCTTCTTCTAATGATAAAGAAGCAGACAAACTGGCAGTTGTGGTTAAGCCGGTACCTGAAAAAAATGAATACCAAGACAGTGCTTGGATTATTCAATTGATGGCTTTGAAGAATGCTGACAACGCAAAAAACGTTGTTAAGGATCTGCAAAAGCGCGGTTATCAGGCTCACACCAAGCAAGAAAAAACTTTTACGCGAGTAATTATTGGCCCGGATGTCTCTAAATCCAAACTTGAGCGACAAATTAAGGAATTAGAAAAAATTACGGGTTCAAAAGGCCAGTTGCTCAAATTTAAACCGTTAAATCCATAAGAAAACGTTTGCGTCAGCATTTTTTCTGTTAAAATGCGCGCCAACTTAAGATGAAGAATTCATGAATTGGTTAGATTTTGTCATTTTAGGCGTGATCGGCTTCTCTGCCGTGATCAGTTTAGTTCGTGGTTTCGCTAAAGAAGCCTTGTCACTCGTTATTTGGTTTGGAGCATTTTTTATTGCTAGCCAGTACTACGCTAAATTAGCGATGTACTTCACCAATATCGAAGATGAGATGTTTCGAAACGGAACTGCGATAGCAGCATTGTTTGTTGCAACGTTAGTTGTGGGTGCCTTAGTTAACTATGTCATCGGTCAACTAGTTCAGAAAACAGGCCTGTCAGGTACAGACAGAATCCTCGGTGTCGTCTTTGGTGGCTTACGTGGTGTTTTGATTGTTTCTGCAGTGTTGTTTTTCATGGATGCGTTTACTGCATTCCCAAGTTCTGAGTGGTGGAAGAATTCGCAATTGGTTCCAGAATTTAGTCGAATCATTGCGCCGTTCTTCGAGCATTTACAAGCAACATCTAGTTTCTTATCTGGCGCGCTCTAGCGCCAGTTAATGTCGAAAAATCGAGGATTAGGACATGTGTGGTATTGTTGGAATCGTGGGTTCAACACCTGTAAACCAGTCTATTTATGACGCTTTAACGGTATTGCAGCATCGTGGCCAAGATGCCGCTGGTATTTGTACCATAGAAAGCAATCGTTTCCGTCTGCGTAAGGCGAACGGTTTAGTAAAAGATGTTTTTGAAGCAAAACACATGCAGCGCCTACAAGGTGAAGTTGGTATTGGCCATGTTCGTTATCCTACTGCGGGTAGTTCAAGTGCGTCTGAAGCTCAGCCTTTCTACGTAAACTCTCCTTTTGGCATTACGTTGGCGCACAACGGTAACCTGACGAACGCAAACGAAGTTCGTGAGAAGTTGTTCGAAAAAGACCGTCGTCATGTAAACACAACCTCTGACTCTGAAGTTCTACTGAACGTATTAGCTCATGAGATCGATACTGTTAAAGGTAACGTAACTTCAGATGACGTTTTCCGCGCTGTGGCAAATGTGCATCGTACAATTCGTGGTGCTTACGCCGTAACGGCGATGATCATCGGCCACGGTATGATCGCATTCCGTGACCCACATGGTATTCGTCCATTGTGTCTTGGTAAGCGTGAAGTTCAAGGTAAAACAGAGTACATGGTTGCGTCTGAATCGGTAGCACTCGATGCTGTTGGTTTCGACTTCATGCGCGACGTAGCACCAGGTGAAGCTATCTACGCAACGTTTGACGGTGAGCTTTTCACTAAGCAATGTGCAGACAACCCACAACTAAACCCATGTATCTTTGAGTTTGTATACTTTGCACGCCCAGATTCATTCATCGACAAAATCTCGGTTTACAGCGCACGCGTTGAGATGGGTGAGATGCTTGGTATGCGTATTAAAGAAGAGTACGCAGACTTAGACATTGATGTAGTTATTCCAATCCCTGAAACATCAAACGATATTGCGCTACGAATCGCTCAAGCGATCAATAAACCATACCGTCAAGGTTTCGTGAAAAACCGCTATGTTGGCCGCACATTCATCATGCCAGGTCAGCAACAACGTAAGAAGTCGGTTCGCCGTAAGCTCAACGCAATTCGCTCTGAGTTTAAAGGTAAGAACGTTCTTCTGGTTGACGATTCTATCGTTCGCGGCACAACATCAGAGCAGATCATTGAGATGGCTCGTGATTCTGGCGCAAATAAGGTCTTCATGGTTTCAGCTGCTCCAGAGGTTCGCTTCCCTAACGTTTACGGCATTGATATGCCGAGCGCGACAGAGTTGATTGCTCATGGTCGTGATAACGAAACGATTTGTAAGCAGATTGGCGCAGACGCCTTGATTTTCCAAACGCTACCAGATCTGATTTCTGCAGTGGGCATGGGCAATCAAGACATCTCTCGTTTTGATACTTCTGTATTTAACGGCGAGTATGTAACGGGCGATATCGACCAAGTGTACCTAGATTTCCTAGACTCTTTGCGTAATGACGACTCAAAGGTTCAGCGTGAGATTCAACAAGATCTTGCTAACTTAGAGTTACACAACGAAGGCGCTTAACTAGCGTTTCGTTAGTCATACAGAGTTTCGCTAGCGATACAGAAAATAAAAAACCAGAGCATCGGCTCTGGTTTTTTGTTTATAGAGAAGGGGATTGACCTTAATGAATGTGGTATGCGATCACAAAATCAATAAACAATCTCACTTTCTCTGGTAGATGGTCTTTGTGGTTATAAAGCATGTAAATATCACGAGGGTTAGCGCTCCAGTCTTCTAAGACTTGCACTAAGCTGCCATCTTCAATGTATTCACGAATCATCACGTCAGGCATCAGGGTGATACCTAGGCCTTCTGAGCACGCTTGTCTTACGACATTAAGCGCATTGGCGTTGAAACGGCCTTTCTCGCTATTCACCACCGTCTCTTCATTCGAATTACTCAGCTGCCACTTAATCAGCGGGTAGCCTTTGAGTAGCGAATGGTTCGCTAGCTCTTCAGCATGGCTTGGAGCTGGGTTCTTCGCTAAGTACTCAGGGCTCGCGATAAGAATATCTTTGACTTCACTGATTTTTCGAGCGATTAGGCTTGAATCACGCTGAGGGCCGACTCGGAAAATTACGTCCCACTCCGTTGGATCCAGCTGATCCGCTTGGTTGTTCATCATCAGCTCAATATTGATATCAGGGTATTGAATCATGAATTCACTGAACATTGGCATCATCATGCGCTTGGTCAGGTTTGAGGGTGCCGTAATACGAATCTTACCGGAAGCGCCTTTGCACACGTCAGTTAACTCTTCTGCAGTAGAAGAGAGACGTTGCAACAGCGGAGAGCATTCATTGAAGAAACGTTCGCCTGCCTCTGTTAAAGAAAGTTTACGCGCGTGTCTATTGAGAAGCCTAAGGTTCAAAGAATCTTCTAAGGCTTGGATGCGTCGTGTGATGGTCGCAACCGGAATCATAGTCTTGCGCGATGTTGCGGTGTAGCTCCCATTTTCAACGACGAGTCGAAAGAGGTTTAAATCATCTAATTTCATAAATCCAGACACATTTGTTTACAATCTCATCTAATTTATACGTAACAGTGAGATCAATGTTTGCGTTACGTCAACTCGTTGCACTATTTACAAGTATTCCAACCCTCGTCACGAATTACCAGTAAAGAGTGCAAATTTGTGTATTTAGCATTTTATTACTAAGTTTTATATTAGTTCTTAGAACAGATAACAATAATAATTCGACTTAGTTTTGTGAGGTTATAGATTATGTACAAAACTCACAGTCAGCCAGTAATGACCTCGGCTCAGGAAGTAATTAACCAAAAATGCGTGATGTTGGTTGATGATGATCCTATTTTTCGCCGTATAACCAGCGCGTACCTAGACAAGGTCGGTTATAAAGTGGTTGAGGCTGAAAATGGACTGGACGCTTTGCAGAAACTTAGAGACTCAGCGCCAGATTTAATTGTGTGTGACTTATCAATGCCAATACTTGATGGCATAGAGCTTGTGGAAGAGCTCAGTTTAGAGTACCCGTCACTGCCTATGATCGTTGTGTCTGGCACTGATGATATGTCTGACGTGGCGAAAGCCTTGCGATTTGGTATTAAAGACTTCTTGGCGAAGCCGTTAGAGGATCACCGTCACCTAGGAAGTGCGATTGCGAATACATTGACAGATTCGTTCGATAACATTTCAGACCAACGAGATTTTTCGAGCCAATGGTTCTGTGTGGATGATGGGGGAGAGATCCCTGAAGACCAAGAACTGCATTGGCACCTGAATTACCTTCAAGATAACCCAAGCGCAGCAAAAGACTTACTGCATGCGCTGCTTCCAGAGAAAGATACGCGACAAGGCTCATGGCGTTGCAGTTACCGGTTACTGCAATCAACAGAGATGATGCCACTTGTGTTTGACTATGCGTGGATGATGAACGGGCAGTTTGCTTTTTACCTCGTCGATTCATCGTCGTCTGATAATGGCGGCTCCGCGACAACATTGTTAGTGAGAGCGCTGTTCCACGATTACATAAGAAACAGAAAAGATTTTAATGTTGATCTCAAAGATATTGCTGAAATCTTAGAGAAGGGGATTCGTTGCTCTAAATGCTCCACCCCAGTGAATGCCTTGTTTGGTGTTGCTGACCTTGCCGAGGGAACCATCTCCATTTTGCCTGCGGGTCTAGACGGGCAATGGTCGAATGGTGAATTGAATCAATATATTGCAGCAGGTGAGCGCTTGGGTGAGAACTGCAAGAAGAACTTTATTACGCGGGACCTTCCGATCGAACAGGGCTGCCAACTGTCGTTGAGCCTACTTGGAGCGGCAAGTTTTAGTTTAGACATACACCAAGGGTCTACTGATTAACCCTATATTTCCTCGGTTTTTGTGAATAATTGATTAGGGTATAGTTGCGCAAATGGTGTAGCTATGCCTTTTTTGTTAAATGTCGATTTAGCAAAGCGGGTTTGGTTCGCCGGATACTTACCTTCACTAACAAAAACAAGAAGCAATCATGGCAGATAACAAAGACTTTCAAGACCCGTTTAATGTATTCTACTTTTTAGGATTTTTAGCCGCATTTTTAATGATTCCATTGCTACCAGCAACACTTACGTTGATCCGTGTATTCAATGGTTACGCAACATTCTAGTTAAGCTGTCGTCGCCGATTGGTGATAGCTAACTCAAGGAGGCCACAATTAGCGTTCGAGTTTTAAGCCTCAATATTGCTGGTGGCCTTTGTATATTTCTCGCAGTTCTAGGGATAGTTTTGCCCGTTCTGCCAACCACTCCTTTTCTCCTTCTTGCCAGCGCATGCTTCATGCGAAGCAATCCGAAAGTTCATAAATGGATGCATGAGCACAAAACGCTGGGTCCTTTGCTGAACAATTGGTATCAGCACGGTGCCGTCACCAAACAAGTTAAAACGCGTGGCGTATTCTTTATCTTGTTGAGTTTTGCGTTATCCATCTACTTTGCCCCTATCATTTGGGTCAAGGCTTTCCTAATTTGTGTACTTGTTATTCTTCTCACATGGTTTATGCGACTTCCAACCCATGAGTTGGTTGCTGACAGCAAAGAAAATCACTACCATTAAGCCAGTGTGCCTGCTTGTATAGCGGGCGTTTATTATTTCAGCAATCAGAGTTATGACTCTCGTTGCAATGAATACCAATCGTACCTTTCCTTAATTCCGAGCGTTGATGTTTGATTCGTTAACGAGAGTTTGGAAAGCGGCCTAATGAAGTGCATAAGATTATGAACACAGAAAAAATCTCTCTGATCAAAGCAAGCATCAAAAGCATTCCTGATTACCCTAAAGCGGGTATTTTGTTCCGTGACGTAACAAGCTTGATGGAAGATCCAGTAGCTTACAAAGCGACTATCGACCTGCTAGCGGAAACATACAAGGACATGGGCTTTACTAAGATCGTTGGTACTGAAGCTCGTGGTTTCCTATTTGGTGCGCCTTTGGCACTTGAGCTAGGTGTTGGCTTCATTCCTGTTCGTAAGCCGGGCAAGCTGCCTCGTCAAACTGTGGCACAATCTTATGAGCTTGAGTACGGCACCGACACTCTAGAAATCCATACTGATGCTATCGTTGAAGGCGATAAAGTGTTGATGGTTGATGATTTGCTAGCAACGGGCGGTACGATTGAAGCAACAACAAAGTTGATTCGTCAGCTTGGTGGTGTGGTAGAACACGCTGCATTTGTTATTAACCTTCCAGAAATCGGTGGTGACAAGCGCTTACAAGGCTTAGGTCTAGAAGTGTTTAGCATCTGCGAATTCGACGGTCATTAATCCTTTTCGGAATTATTCATGAGCTATCTTGCGTTAGCGCGAAAATGGCGACCAACCAAATTCAAAGAAGTGGTTGGTCAAGCCCATGTTTTAACAGCATTAGAGAATGCCCTTAGCCAGAATAGGTTGCACCACGCATACCTGTTCAGCGGTACACGAGGTGTTGGTAAAACAACCATCGGTCGTTTGTTTGCTAAGGGACTCAACTGTGAAACAGGCATTACCTCAACACCTTGTGGTGAATGTGCAACCTGTAAAGAAATCGATGAAGGTCGCTTTGTTGACCTGCTCGAGATCGATGCGGCATCACGAACTAAGGTAGAAGATACCCGCGAGCTTCTGGACAATGTTCAGTACAAGCCTGCACGTGGTCGCTTCAAGGTTTACCTAATCGATGAAGTCCACATGCTTTCCAGGCACAGCTTTAACGCGCTTCTAAAGACCTTAGAAGAGCCGCCTGAGTATGTGAAATTCTTGCTCGCAACAACGGATCCACAGAAGCTTCCAGTAACGATCTTGTCGCGTTGTTTGCAGTTCCATCTTAAGCCGATCAGCGTTGATAATATTCACGAGCAGCTCGATCATATTCTTGAACAAGAAGATGTGACGTCTGAATCTCGTGCGCTTGGAATGATTGCTCATGCTGCTGATGGCAGTATGCGTGATGCGCTAAGCCTTACAGACCAAGCTATCGCATTGGGTAATGGCAATGTCGTAACAGATACTGTTGCTCACATGCTCGGAACACTGGATACCGACCAAGCTATCCACTTGCTTGAAGCGATTAGCAGTAAGCAGCCACAGCAAGCGATGGCGTGTATCCAAAGCCTTGCTGAGAACGGTGTCGAGTGGGATGGTTTGCTGAATCAGCTTGCGACTCAACTGCATCGTCTTGCGATGTTCCAAGCTTTGCCATCCACACTAGATAAGGCACAGCCTGACGCTGAGAAGCTTGAACTACTGAGCAAAGCGCTTAGCCCACAAGACATTCAACTCTACTACCAGATCGTGTTGAAAGGTCGTGAAGACTTACCATTGTCGCCAACCGCTCGCGTTGGTATTGAGATGGTGGTTTTACGCATGTTGGCATTTAGACCCGCTGAACAAGCGGTTGCTACGGCAATCTCGACTCAGTCGGCAAGCCCAGCGCCAGTTCCAGCAGCTCAAGCTCAGAACGTTGCTCAGTCAGTGAGTCAACCTGCGCCAATGGCAGCTCCGAGACAGCCTCAGATGCAACAACAGGCGCCTCAACAGCAAGCTATGCAGCAGCCACCCGTGCAACAGACTCCGCAGCAGAATCCAGCACAGTATTCAGATTCGCAAGGTTACGCTGAACATTCAGGCAACCAAGGTTATCCTGAGCAGGATTACCCGCATAGCCAGTATGACGCGCCTCCTGCTTATGATGAGCGTCCAAGCTACGGTGCAGAGCAGCCTCAGCAGCAACAAACGAATTATCAAAACCAGAGTCCGGTTCAACAGCCAAGCGCTGCACCTTCTGCTCCGCAAGAGCAGCCAGCGCGTGCAACTTCGCCTGTGAGTGGTTTACGCCACCAATTACGTTCTCAACGTAGAGGCAGTTCGGCAACAGAAAACAAAGGCTCGGCGCCAAAAAAGGCTAAAGCGACACCAGCTAAAACTTCAGTTCTTGATCGAGTTGCTCAGCAACACGGTGGTTCTGAGCGGGTGTCGCCAGCTTCTTTATCATCCTCTTCGACAGAAAATGTGACCAACGATAATGAACCTTATCGCTGGAAACCGTCTAAACCTGTAGTGAAAGAGGTGAGCAAAGAGCTTACACCTACTCAGATCAAGCGTGCGTTGGAGCATATTAAGACACCAGAAATGGTCGATAAATTGCTTCAAGAGTCGATTGCTCAAGATGAATGGTCAGCCACGATTCAAAAGCTAGAGACAGCCAAGCTTGTTGAACAGTTAGCATTGAACTCAGTGTTTGCTAAAAACGACACATCAATCACTTTAACGTTAAGAGCGAGCCAAGCTCATTTGAATACCGACCGTGCGCAGAGTGAGCTATTGCAGTCTCTCAATACTGTGCTTGGAGAAGAGTGTCATTTGAGTGTTGAAATCGGTGATGGTGGAGAAACGCCGCTAGAATTGCGAGAACGACTGTATCAAGGTAAGTTGAAAGACGCGTTTACCGCTTTAGAAAACGATGCCAACGTACAGTTCATTGAAAGACGTTTTGCCGCTGAACTCGACAGAGACAGCGTTCGTCCTATCTAGAACGTTTTCTTGTTTAGTGACCGGCATATCATCCCAGATAAGCAAATCTGAGAACTGAACATCGAGGGGTTGAATCACACTGTTTTAACCCCCATTTAAGCTCGCATAGCTTAATTAATTTTAATAAACCAATTAGACCAGAGAGTATTAACATGTTTGGTAAAGGCGGTATGGGCAACATGATGAAGCAAGCCCAGCAAATGCAAGAGCGCATGCAAAAGCTTCAAGAAGAAATCGCAAATATGGAAGTTACAGGTGAGTCAGGTGCTGGCCTTGTAAAAGTAACGATCACTGGTAGCCACAGCGTTCGCCGTGTTGATATCGATGAAAGCCTAATGGAAGACGATAAAGAGATGCTTGAAGATCTTATCGCTGCTGCTTTCAACGATGCGGCTCGTCGCGTTGAAGAAACTCAAAAAGAGAAAATGGCTAGCGTAACTGGCGGAATGCAACTTCCACCAGGTATGAAGATGCCTTTCTAAGTAACTTATTCTTAAAGGTTAATTCAGGTGGTGGTTTGTGTTGAACAGGCTATTACCTGAACATTAGAACGGTTAAATATGCGTACCAGTCATATGCTGGAGCATTTGATGGAGGCCTTACGTTGTCTACCTGGGGTTGGCCCCAAGTCGGCGCAGCGTATGGCCTTTCATTTGTTACAGCGCGATAGAAAAGGCGGCCTACAGTTGGCTGAAGCTCTTAGCCAAGCAATGACCGAAATTGGTCACTGTAATGAGTGCCGTACTTTTACTGAAGAAGATACTTGCCACATTTGTACCAATCCTAAACGTCAGGAAAATGGTCAAATCTGTGTAGTAGAGAGCCCTGCAGACATTGCAGCTATCGAAGCAACTGGCCAATATTCAGGTCGTTACTTTGTATTGATGGGTCATCTTTCACCACTTGATGGTATTGGTCCAAGTGACATCGGTCTCGATGTTTTGGACTACCGCCTGCGTCGTGGTGATATCTCGGAAGTAATCCTAGCGACTAACCCAACAGTTGAAGGGGAAGCGACAGCGCACTACATTGCTGAGCTATGTAATGCCCATGAAGTGAACGCAAGCCGTATCGCTCATGGTGTTCCCGTTGGTGGTGAGCTAGAGCTGGTGGATGGCACCACGCTTTCGCACTCCTTACTCGGTCGTCATAAGATCTAAAAAAGCCGCTTGGTGAAGCATCACTAAGCGGCTTTTTCTTTTATTGCTTTAGACGTTTTTCAGCGCTTAATCTGAACCTCTTACCGCTTTGTATATCATCGCGCCAATCACGGCACCAATAATCGGTGCAACCCAGAATAGCCACAATTGCGAAACGGCCCAATCACCGACAAATACGGCTACACCAGTACTTCGCGCAGGATTCACCGAGGTATTGGTTACAGGAATACTGATAAGGTGAATCAAGGTCAAACAGAGACCAATCGCAATGGGTGCAAACCCAGCAGGCGCTTTTGAATCAGTTGCGCCCATGATCACGAATAGGAATACCATGGTCATGACCACTTCACAGACCAGTGCAGCGGTAAGTGAATAGCCGCCCGGTGAGTGTTCACCGTAACCATTTGAAGCAAAGCCAGATGCCGCAGCGTCAAAACCAGCTTGGCCTGAAGCAATCACGAATAACACACCACCCGCGATAATACCGCCAATGACCTGGGCAATAATGTAAGGTGCGACGTCTTTGGCATCAAAGCGGCCACCGCTCCAAAGACCAATTGTAACAGCAGGGTTGAGATGACAGCCGGATATATGGCCAATAGCAAAAGCCATGGTGAGTACGGTTAAACCAAACGCGAGGGAAACCCCGAGTAAGCCGATACCTACATCGGGAAAAGCAGCGGCTAAGACGGCACTACCACAACCACCTAACACCAACCAAAATGTACCGAATATTTCTGCGATATACCTATTCATAACGATCCTTATTAATCTGTACCAGTATCAACAAGATAGTTTAGATTTCGCAGAAGTGTGAAATCTTGTGTATATAGTTGAAAGAAAGAACAGAGAATCTTATGTAATCACTTCGAACTCGCACTAAAGATCGTTAAGGTCAGTCGTATTCTATCGCTATTTTAGCAAGTAAGAGTGACCTGATAATTAGCCGTATTTGTGTCAGTATTCTTTTTATTTAAACTACGATGAGTTGATAAAAATTAAGTAAGTTCTACTTCTACCAACACCCCAAAGTGATCTGATACAACCGGATAAAAATCGTGATTAAAAATCACCTTATGCTGCTTTACCACTACAGGCTGATTACTAAGTACTAAATCAATGCGTAGCGCTTGGCTATTTTGCTCCCAACCATCAATGTTTTTAATGACAGTGGTTCCATCATCTTTGATTTCAGCAACTTCATAACAATCCATCAAACCGCGTTGTAATACGTAATCATAGCCTTCATTACGTATATGGCTTGGGTTGTTGAAATCGCCTAATAGAAAGCTCAACTCTGTTGGTAAAGTTGCCTTGATTCGGTCGAACTGATCCTCAAATGAGTTCTCTGAGTCATTCCACCAGCCACAATGACAATTATAAAGATTAAAATCACCCTGTTGAGAGGTCACTTTAATACGCACTGCTCGCCGATGTTTCCAAAAGCTCACATCATAGCTATCACTTAAATCAATGACCTCATGTTCGACAATCGGTAGTCGCGTTAAAAATGAGAGCCCCTCTTGATATACTTCATAACTTTGATGAACGAAATCCCACGTAAGTTGGTAGTGATGACCGTATTCCATGAGTTTTTTCTGTAATAAATAACCATAGTTATTCGCCAACACAGTGTGATTGGTTAATATATTGGCATCAACGGCCGGGCTATCTTGATGTTGATTCACTTCCTGTAATGCAACCACATCGCACCCTTGCTCGATAATGGCTTGCGCGACCACATCTAACTTTTCTAGCTGTTTTTCTTCTTGCCAACTGTGGGTATTTAGTGTCATTAACTTCATTATTATTCACTTATTTATTCTAGTGAGATAAAACGCAGCGCAAGGCTGCGTTTCTCGAGGTTATTTGATCTAAAAAGAATTACGCAGGTTGTGCTGAATATTTCTCTATTAACTTAGATTTAATAACATCCACCCCAGGGCCATAAATAACTTGTACACCCTGTTCTTTAATCACAGCACCAAGAGCCCCTGTCGGCTTCCATGACGCATATTCAGCAACCAACTTCGGATCATTAACTGTAATACGCAAGCGAGTCATACAAGCATCAATCTCAGCAATATTGGCACGGCCACCTAAATTCTGAATAATAATGTTCATCTTCTCATCTTCTGACATCGATTCTGAGCTTTCATCCAGGTAGTTACCCATACGACCCGGTGTTGGTAACTTCAATTTCACGATTAGGAAGCGGAACAATCCATAGTTAACCACAAAGAAAACAATAGAAACTAATGCAAAGCGAACCAGATCACCACCGATGCCCGCTGAAACCATCATAGGTATACGAGTGAGTAACTCAATCAAACCAAAGGCATGTACACGTAGGTCCATCACATCGACCAACGCAAATGCAACTCCTGTTAACACAGCATGTGCAACATACAAAACGGGAGCGATAAACATAAACATGAATTCAATAGGCTCAGTCACACCGGTTAATAACACAGCAAGACAGGCAGATAAGAACATTGGCTTATATTGTGCGCGCTTATCACTATCAACACAGTGATACATCGCAAGTCCAATACCAATCAATGAAGAGGCTGCGATAATAACTTGGCCTGCTTTAAAGCGTGCTGGGTGCACCGTATCTAACAGGTGTTGGTAAGTTGTCGGATCGCTTAATTTAAGATTATTTAAATCGCTGACCCAAGCAAGCCATAATGGATCTTGACCATAAACACTTGAGCCCGCATTCATCCCAGTCAAAAGCTCATAAGTACCACCCAACTCGGTGTAATTCATTGGAATAGTTAAAGTGTGGTGTAAACCAAATGGCAGTAATAAACGCTCTAACGTACCATACAAGAAAGGAGCAGTGATCGGCGCAGTGTCTTTAGAGGTAGCAATCCATTGACCAAAATCATTAAGCGCACCTTGAATTAAAGGCCATATTACAGATAAACCAAACGCAATAATCAGCGAATAGAAAATAACAACAAAAGGTACAAAACGCTTACCGTTGAAAAATGCTAATGCCTGAGGTAAGCGAGCGAAGTCATGATAGCGGTTAAATAAGTTGGCACCTAAATAGCCAGACATAATACCGATAAACACACCCATATTTAGGGCAGGAGCACCCAAAATATTCGTGAAGAATTGAGAGACAGGTAACTCAGAACCAAATAGGCTCATCACAACCGCTTCTGGGTCACTGAGCATAGCGTTATCCACGCCCAATATAACCCCAGTGATACGGTTGATTAAGATGAAGGCAATTAGCGCGGCAAATGCGCCACCTGCACGCTCTTTTGCCCACGAGCCACCAATCGCGACCGCAAATAATAGGTGAAGGTTAACAATGATCCCCCAACCTATGTTTTCCATTATAGCGCCTAGTGTTTCAATGGCACCAAACCCACCCGCATACATTGCGACCACTTTACCTAGTGATATCATGATACCAGCGGCAGGCATCACCGCGATAACAACGATAAGGGACTTCCCAAATCGTTGCCAAAAATCAAACGATAGTAACTTACTCATAAATAGTTCCTTGATTTAAATACAGGCTAACGTTATCAGCGCCTAGCCATAAATATAATTTAGTGCTTTCTTGCAAATATATACGCGGCATAAGCGGGGGCTATTTGCGTTGTTATAAAATCTGAGCGAACGTGTTCATTGTTAATATTCTGATTATCAAGCATTAACTCGCCTAATTGGGTGCAGTCGATATCAACAACGCTCTCTTGTGGACTTAAATTGGTAATAATGGTCCATGTCATATCTTGAGCAACACGTTGATAAACATAGATATTAGGATCGTTAGCTAGCAGTAATTGATAACGGCCAACCACTAAGCTTTCATGTGACTTACGCAAAGCAATCAACTGCTTATAGAAACCTAAGATCGAATTTGGATCTTGCTGTTGTTGCTCAACATTGATATCTGCATACTGTTGATTCACCGAGAACCAAGGTTGCACCTCAGAAAAACCGGCAAAATCCTGGTCATTCCATTGCATTGGCAAGCGACTGTGGTCGCGGGATACTTGATTTAACAAGGCTAAGATATCGGCATCGCTCTGACCTTGTTGCGATAGCTTTTGAATTAAATTTCTCGCAGACACATCGTTAAATTCGTCAAGAGAAGTAAACTGATGATTTACCATACCAATCTCTTGGCCCTGATAAATAAATGGAGTTCCTTTCATCAAGAAATAACAACTCGCTAACGCGGTAGCACTGGCATACCTAGAGTTAGGATCGGCAAAAGTATCAATACTACGAGCTTGATCGTGGTTTTCTAAATAAAGCGCATTCCAGCCTTTACCTTCTAAGGCATCTTGCCAACGCGATAAAATGCGTTTGAACGCCACGAGATCGAAATTCTCGTTGCTTTGTTCTTCCGACCATAGCTTCATGTGTTCAAACTGAAAAATCATGTTAAAAACACCACCTTGATCGTGCTCGGTCGCTTCAGCAACCCAAGGCAATGCGTTGTCGGCCGTCACCCCATTGGCCTCACCAACGGTCACGATATCAAAAGGCGAAAACGCCTGCTCTTTTAACTCATACAGATGTTTTTCAATCCCTGCCACATTCATATGATAATCGAATGAAGAGACATAGTTTTCACCCTTTGGATTGGGTAAAGAGGGTAAACCAGCTTGTTTTTGAATATGGCTAATTGCATCGACACGGAAACCATCAATACCTCGTTCCAACCACCAATGAATCATTTTAAATAGTGCTTGTTTAACTTCAGGGTTTTCCCAATTAAGATCTGGCTGTTTTTTAGAAAATAGGTGCAAATAATATTGTGCAGTTTTGTCATCATATTCCCATGCACTACCATGAAAAATACTTTCCCAGTTATTTGGTTCGCAAGTCGGCTTTTCAGCTGTAGGCTCACAACCATCACGCCAAATATACCAATCACGCTTAGGGCTATCTTTGTTATCTCGCGATTCGATGAACCATGGATGCTCATCGCTAGTGTGGTTTATCACTAAATCCATAATAATGCGAATGCCACGTTCATGAGCTGCAGTGATTAATTTATCCACATCCTCAAGGGTTCCAAAGTCAGGATGAATCGCTTGATAGTCACTGATATCGTAACCGTTATCATCATTCGGTGATGCGTAGAATGGGCAGATCCATATTAAATCAATGCCCAAATCAGCAAGATAATCTAGCTTAGCAATGATCCCATTGATGTCACCAATACCGTCCTGGTTTGTATCATAAAAACTACGGGGATAAATTTGGTAGGCAGTTGCTTTCTTCCACCACGCGAGTGGTTTTGAGTGTAGATTATTAGCGAGTGTCATCGGTTATACTATGTGTGTTATCGTTAACACATAGTGTTAAATGGAACCTATTTGGACTCAATACAATTTCAGAGAAACTGTGAACTTTCTCTCATTCTTATGTCGAATGTGCCTTCAACGGAACTGAAATCGCGCTTGAGCAATTTTTTGACAGCTTGGTAGCCCACTTGATAGTAGTTAAAAGCGACAGTAGTCAGGCTTGGGACTAACAAATCGCTGTAGTCATAGTCACCCATGCCTACAATCCATAAGTTATGACCAATCTTGAGTTGCTGTTCTTTGGCGCGACGATATAAACGAATAGCAATATTATCGGTGGCACAAAAGTAGACATGATTAGGCTGTAATTGAATTGCCTGGTAGCCGGCTTTGTCCTCCGAGTTGGCTAGAGCTTGTAGTGAAAAATTCAACTCAGGGACGGTGTCAGTAATGGTGGCTTGCATCAACTTAGTACGGCTGGAAAGCATACGCTCATCATAAATATAATGTACGGCTGCCAGCGGTGCCTGCTGTTGTTTTAACTGAGTGATGGTTTGGGAAACGAGTGCTTTAATTGCAGCATGGTCGGGGTAATATAAACAGCAATGGTGGGGGGTGTTTTTACCAATAAATAACACATTGTCTAAGGTTTGATAAAACGTCTCTTCGACACTGTGCTTTGAAGCAATAATAATAGTGCCCAATGCATTTAAGCCATTAAACTCTCTCACAGCTTGGCATTCTGACTCATGGTTAAACCCTGAGGCATGAAAAAGCATTCGTACTTGTGATTCATTGGCAGCCGCCAGTGCCCCTTTAATTACTAAACTGGTTGTATATGACTCAATGCGAGGAGCAACGAAACCAATAATATTAGATTGGCTACGAATGGAACGAGCAAATATATTAGGGGTATAATGATTTTCTTTGACGATAGCATCAATTTTAAGGCGATTTTCAGCCGAGACATAACCGTCATTAAAGTAACGTGACACGGTCATTGTTGAAATTCCAAGCTGTCTTGAAATCTCCGCCATGGTCATTTTTTTACTCATCACATTTTCCTTCCATAATGTATTATTGCCATATTATCCAATATATTGGCTGACAACAAAGTAAATAAAAACGCTACCTGATGATATACACATAGTACTTCAAGTTTATAAGATATTGTCCACTTCTTGACCTGAACTGAATACCCGTAGTTACGGCCTTGCTCGCTCAGGTCTTCAGTGCAACGACTGCTAATTTAAAAATGGGCAGGAGATATCACCGACGTAGCTACAAACAAATATTGGCTATAATTAGTTGCCATTATTGACCTTTATTCAAGGCAAGTTATTGGTTGGTTTATGGGTACGAGAATAAAGGCCTCATTGATCTGTGATGTCTTATCGATGGCTTTATTTCGCCGAGAGTTTCCTGAAACGGTTATTACTCATAGCGAGGTAGTCAGTATTGTTTGAAATACTATTGAGGCCTCATAAGCACCTATAACCTAAAGCAAAGTATGAGTAGGAAAAGAAATTGCTGGGATATAGAAAAGGGCTAATACGCTTAGGTAATAGCTTCTAACTCGATCAGGTTATCAAGGGCTTCTTGGTCGGTTTTACCACAAATGACAGGGCAAGCTTTGAATTGGTGACATACCTTCGGGCGTGAAGGTTGACCAAATAATTTGCAGAGATCTTGCTCATTTAATTGGATGCAGCGTACCCCAGCAGGCTTACCATTAGGCATTCCAGGAATAGCAGATGTAATACTTGGAGCGATACAGCATGCTCCACAACCTAGGCGACATTCCATCAAATTAAACTCACTAAATAACAGGATGCGCGATAGTAGCAAAAAATGATGAGAGTGACAGCTGTTGATTGAATCAAAGAATGAACAATTATTATCCTTGAACTTTTTATGGGCTAGCGGTATAACACGCACCCCAGTAAAAGAGTAAGAAGTAATCCTATGACGAATCCATTTTGGCAAGAAAAGACACTAGAACAGATGACCGAGAATGAGTGGGAATCACTTTGCGACGGTTGTGGTAAGTGCTGCCTACATAAACTAATGGATGAAGATAGCGATGAAGTTTACTACACCAATGTGGCGTGTAGCTGGTTAAACGACAAAACATGTTCGTGTAAAGATTACCCGAACCGCTTCACTTCAGGTGAAGAGTGTTTGAAGCTGACTCGTGACAAGATCGATGAGTTTCACTGGCTACCAGACACTTGTGCTTACCGTCTTCTATCAGAATCTAAGCCGATCCCTGAATGGCACCCGTTGATCACCGGATCAAAAACAGAGATGCATGCAGCAGGTGAAAGCGTTCGTAACAAAGTGGTATACGAAATCGATGTTGTCGATTGGGAAGATCACATCTTGAACCACCCGAACCGCTAGTTAACGAAGACTAGTCAATCACCCGAATAAAAAAAGGCTCACATTTCTGTGAGCCTTTGTCGTATTTAGGAGGGTCCAAATCAATGGACTGTGTCATGGCTAATGTCAAGCAAGCGGTAAGTCTGCAACCACCTGGTTGAACGTGATACGAGCATTCTGAGCTTGCTCAGATAACTCGATCTTTTTCGCTTGTGCGGCACTAAGATTACTCTCGGCCTGCTCAAGTGCTTGTTGTAGATTCTCTGGTAACTCGTGAGTTTCCATTTGTGAACCTTGTTCTAGCACATAAGCGCGAATTTCTTTCTTCACTGCGGCAAGTTCTGTGTAAGCAACACGCTCAAGTTCTGCGGCTTCTTGTGCTGCATCTCTTTCTTTCTCAAACTGAGCCAACGCCATACCTTCAGCAGACCAAGGGTCCATGTCTGGCAGTTCTTCGATGTTGATCGTTGGCTCGATATACGCATCTTGATGGCGTAGGTCGAGGTTAGTCGCACGAACCGCTGAAATCATCAGCATCACAGAGATAGCAAGCAGTGGTAAGCCACCAACAATCGCCGCCGTTTGTAGCGTACTTAGACCGCCTAAGAACATTAGAATCGTTGGTAAGAACGACAGAGTAAATGCCCAGAACATACGGTTCCAGCGCATTGGCTCTTCGGTCACGTTGTTTTGTACAACAGACGCTAGGATGTATGAGATAGAGTCAAATGTTGTTGCCGTGAAAATGATACACAGCATTGTAAATACAGCGATAACTAGCGTGCTCATTGGCAATTGTGCAAGCATCGAGAAGATAGCTTTGGTTGCGCCTTCCGCATTCAAAATGGCAACGACATCTAGCTCACCAGAAAGCTGCAGTGATAGGCCGTAGTTACCTAAGATCATGAAGAACAGGAAACAACCTAGAGAACCAAAGAAGATCGACCCTGACACCATTTGTTTGATGGTTCTGCCGCGAGAGATACGCGCAACAAACAGACCCATACTCGGTGCAAATACTAGCCACCATGCCCAGTAGAAAATCGTCCAGTCTTGTGGGAAGTGAGTGTTTTCGAATGTACCGTAACCACCAAATGGTTCAGCCCACGTTGCCATCACGAAGAAGTTAGACAGTAGACGACCAATTGAGTCTAAGCCTGTTTCTAACATGAAGATTGTTGGACCCGCGATCAGAACGAAAGCCAGTAGACCCATCGCACCCCAGAAGTTGATGTTACTTAGGATCTTGATGCCTTTTTCCAATCCAGCATAAGATGAGTAAGCAAAAATCGCAGTACACACTAAAAGCACCATCACTTGCGTTAGGTTATTTTTAGGTAGACCAAATAGGTGATTTAGACCTTCAGTGATCAGAGGAGCGGCTAAACCTAATGTTGTTGCAGCGCCGCCTAATAGACCGAAAATGAATAGGATATCAACGATCTTTCCTGGTACGCCTTTACTACGGTGTTCACCAAGAACAGGCATTAATGCGCTTGAAATCTTTAGAACAGGTTGTTTACGTACGTAGAAGAAGTAAGCGATAGGAATTGCCGGGATTAGGTAGATAGACCATGCGATTGGTCCCCAGTGGAATAGGCCGTAGGTCGCAGCCCAGCGTACTGCTTCTTCACTGCCAGGTTCTAGTTGGAAAGGCGGTGATTGGTAGTAGTAAGCCCACTCAATACAGCCCCAATACAAGATACTTGCACCGATACCGCCACAAAATAGCATGGCAGCCCATGATGCAGTTTTAAACTCAGGCTCTTCATCAGCTTCGCCCAGTTTAATTTGTCCCATATCACTGAATACTACGTACACCATAAATGCACAGGCTGCGAGACCTAGAGCAAGATACAGGAATCCGAGTTGATCAGTCATGAATGTTTTCGCAACCGCAATCCAGTCTGCGCCCTGTGCAGGGAACAAAATGAGCGGGAAAACTATCGTGAGTAGGAGTGCTATAGCACCAAAAAAGGTTGGCTTATCGATAAGCTCAAAAGTGTTTTTCACGAGTATTATTCCATTAAAATGAGAGCGGAATTATGGAATGAACTCGTTTTTTAGACCTAATCGGGTCTATTGTCGTAACGATAAATCGCTTTTATTCTAGAGAATGCGATAGGTTGGCAAGGCTAAATGAGTGCGAGAAGAATACCGCCTACGGTTGCCGCTGCGGACAGGTATTGCCCCGCTGAATAAGAACTATCATCTTCTTCTTCAATCTTATCTGGGTGATCCATACCCAAGGCACCATGAGCGAATGACTCAACTTTATCGGTAACTGTCGCGTTTTCTGCTTCGACTTTCTTCGCTTCTTTATCAATTTCTTTTAGGGCAGATAAGAGTGCTTTGCCTTCATCAGAAAGCCTAACCGTATTTTGCTCAACCTTAAGCGGTGTAGGCTTTTCAGCTTCGTTAGCTGAACTCTTAGCGTTCATCTGCGAAGGCGAATACAGCTGAGTATTACTCGTTCCTACTGGCGTCATATAGCTCTCCTTACCTATCCTTAAATATAGTATCGGCAGAGGTGTGAAAAACTTGTGCAATTAATCATCGATAGTGATGTTTTTTTATTCGCACATTACATTTTCGTCTGCTTGGTTAAATCGTCTATTTACTAAGCAAGTCTTGTGCCGATAAGAATGTTTGATTTTAGATAGAGTTAGGATGAATGACGGGAACGTGATCAAGTTGTGACGATGGGCTAATTATCTAGGATTAGCCCATCGACTCTTTAGCTTAGAAGAGTGGATCAACAGATCCTACTCACACTCTAGGCTAGCGCTACGTTTTGACAGATGCTTGTATGCCTTCATTCGGTTCTCTTTCTTTACAAAGCGAGCCGGCGGCGAAAGCACTTCAAGCTGATAATCACCGCTATCCGATGACATCGCTTCAACCGGGCTGATGATGGCGATTTTTAAATCAGGGTTACGACGTAGAATTGATGCCGCCGTCCCTAAACCACCCTCGGTGTGGAACTTGCCAGCCACGTGAATCACTTGTTTATCAGGGTTTGATGCTAGGTAATCCACAATCGACTCAGCCATGGTTTCGTCCCAGGTAACCTGAGCGGCAAACTGCTTTTCTGTTTGCTCTGGCGTACCGTGATGCATAGAAGCCATGAACTTTTCTTTGTAAGGGCTATCGCCAGTATCCACTTCGGCAGCAATCCATTGGCGTTGCTCGGTCGATAATTGGTCTAGGTAAGGCAATCCTTTACGGCCAATACACTGCACGAATGGCTTTGGTGCATTTGCCGCAATAACATCGACGTCGTTGGCTTTTGCGAACTCAACTAACGCGCGGTAATCACTTTCGTAATTTGGCCAAGCTGCCGCTTGAGACATGAGAATTTGTTCGCCAATTTCGCCGTTTAAGTATTGGTCAAGTGTGGCTTGGTGCTCTCGAGTGAACTGTTCCATTGAAAGCGCAATGTTTGATGTTGCGTTGCGGCGCGCTTTTAAGAAGTCGGTTTGGAAGCGGTGAATGGCAGAATGCGTGTGCCATTCGCCAATTAGAAGCACATCAGCGTCAATCAGCTGCTCGGGTAATGCATCGAGAGAAAGTGTTTCGCCTTGTGGAGAAGCGAACTGGTAGTCATAGAATGTGGAAACGGATTCCGTTTGAGCCACTTTTTGAGAAGTGTCTTTTGCAGGTTGACTAGCACAAGCCGTGAGAAGAGTAGCTAATCCGATAAGAATAATACGTTGCATGAAATGCCTCCTTGAAGAACACGCATACTAAAGGAGGCAAGATAAGATTTCAATGCAAACGATAATCAATATCAATTAAATTTGTTTGCGGTACACTCGCAGCATAAAGTCAGCTTCACAGTTGAATTGCTCTGCCTCGGTGAGTTGTAGTTTAAACTCTTCACTCGCCTTCCAAGCAAACGGCGTCATCTGTAGCAGGTCGAATGCATCTGACCCCGATAGTTCCATCATATAGTTTAGTTGCTCTTGATGCTCAAGCGTAAAACCTTCGATCACTTCTGGATCTTCGTCGTGCAAGCGAACGCCATCATAAATTGCATCACGCAGTTGATACAGGTGTCGGCTAGCTGGTGTCACGGTGATCACCACACCATTATCTTTGATGGTGCGTTGTAACTCTTCAGCCTTGCAAGGCGCGTAAATGCGTAGAATTCCGTCTAAGCTGTTTTCAGCAAAGGGTAGGCGATGGCTTGATGCAACTGAGAAGTCGACAGCAGGGTAGCGTTTAGCGGCGTATTTGATAGCAATCTTAGAAATGTCTAGGCCAAAAGTAGCCCCTTTCTTTTCTTGAAGATTCACAGCAATTTCGTTGGTGTAATAACCTTCGCCACAACCAATATCCAATAGGCTAGGCGTCTCTTCTGGTAGATAGCGAGAACACAACGTCACCACCGCTTGGCGCATTGGGTCATAGTGGTTACCTTCAAGGAAGCGACGACGTGCCTGCATCATCTCTTTGTTGTCACCTGGATCTTTTGAGCGTTTGTGGTGCGCAGGCATCAAATTGACGTAGCCTTCTTTCGCTAGGTCGAACTGATGGTTCTTTTCACACTTAAACGTACGATCGTTTTGAGATAAAGGTTGGTGACACAAAGGGCATTGGTAAGTCATGGAGACCTCTAAAGGAGAATAGACAGCGCAAGTGTAACGAGCTAAAACCAAAAAGTAAAAGAGCGACATAAAGCCGCTCAAAAATCGTTTTTTATAACTGTATTTATACGGTTATTGGGCACTAATCACAGTGATCAGTTGGTGGTTTTCACCCGGCCGGAGTGTTTTACCGGCTTCTAGGCTTGGCGCGTGCAGTGTTGATTCTACGCACATCATAGTTAGGTAACCATCGTCTTGCATGTCGCCCATACTTGCAGCGCCTTCTGCCCACGGGTTCCACAGTACTGCAGAGTTATGACCGTGGTTTTCAACTGTTAGCGTGCGATCCAGCTTCTTGTCAGCAACAAAGATTTGCGCTTCTGGTTGCGTGTAAACGCGGTCAATCGTGTCGGTCAGTACCAGTTCAGATCCACCTTGGCAGTTCTTGCCACCTTGCAGGCTATCAATGTACTCAGCACCCATACCAGTGGTGGTTGTGTTGTGGATATCGCCAACGTTTAGGTAAGTGTGTAGTGCACCAGAGAAAGTCCATGGCTGAGAATCAGTGTTCTTCACGTCCAGCGTTACTTTTAGTTGTTCGCCGATCTCAACATTCAAGCGAGCATCAAACTGATGAGGCCATACTGCTAGCGTCTCTTCGCTTGGCTTCAGACCTAAGCTAACAATCACGCCAGCTTCGCTTTCACGGTGTTCAACCAATTGCCATTCACTTGAACGGGCAAAACCATGTGCTGGTGCTGCAATGCGACCAAACCAAGGCCAACATACTGGAATACCACCACGCAGAGCCGTTTTACCATCGAACTTAGCTTGTTGGCTCATCCAAATTAGGTCTTCTTGACCTTGCGGTTGGAATGACACCACATGGCCGCCAAACAGTGAAATCGCTGCGTTTGCTTTATCGTGGATAATGCGAACCAGTTTTACACCTTCGTGTTCAACGATAGTGACGTTGTCAGAAAGTACCGCCAGTGCAGGTAGAGTAGATAAATCCATTACATGATCCTTCTAAGGAAATTGAATTCAAATGCTGACTAGAGTGATGCTTGTGTTTTCATGAGTAACAAGCAGAGTCAGTATTAGAATTGAATTTTGCGTTTGGGCTATCTTGATGAGCTTAGACAAACGCGGTTTAAAAGATAGCAGGCATTAAAAAGGCGACACTAAGGTCGCCTTTTTCAAAGTCTGCTCAAAACAGTCTTCGCTAATGCTTATCTAAAGCGATTTCTAAAAAGAAATTACTTAGAGATGTGAGCGATTAGGTCTAGAACTTTGTTTGAGTAACCGATTTCGTTGTCGTACCAAGATACAACTTTAACGAATTTGTCAGTTAGAGCAACACCAGCTTTAGCATCGAATACTGAAGTTTGAACTTCACCGATGAAATCTTGTGATACTACTTGGTCTTCAGTGTAACCAAGAACGCCAGCCATTTCGCCTTCAGAAGCTTCTTTCATTGCAGCACAAATTTCTTCGTAAGATGCAGCTTCTTTTAGGTTAACTGTTAGGTCAACTACAGATACGTTAGCAGTTGGTACACGGAAAGCCATACCAGTTAGAAGGCCGTTTAGTTCTGGAAGAACAACGCCTACAGCTTTAGCAGCACCAGTTGAAGATGGGATGATGTTTTGAGAAGCACCACGGCCACCGCGCCAGTCTTTAGCAGAAGGGCCATCTACAGTTTTTTGAGTTGCTGTAGTAGCGTGAACTGTAGTCATAAGACCAGACTCAATGCCCCACTTATCGTTAAGTACTTTAGCGATAGGTGCAAGACAGTTAGTAGTACAAGAAGCGTTAGAAACGATGTCTTGACCAGCGTAAGATGCTTGGTTAACGCCCATTACGAACATTGGAGTTGCATCTTTAGAAGGACCAGTAAGAACTACTTTCTTAGCGCCAGCAGTGATGTGCTTACGTGCAGTCTCGTCAGTTAGGAAAAGACCAGTTGCTTCAGCAACTACGTCTACGTCGATAGCATCCCACTTAAGGTCTTCTGGGTTACGCTCAGCTGTAACACGTACAGTTTTACCGTTAACGATTAGGTTACCGCCTTCAACTTCAACAGTACCGTTGAAACGGCCGTGAGTTGAGTCGTACTTAAGCATGTATGCCATGTACTCTACGTCGATTAGATCGTTAATACCTACTACTTCGATGTCTGCACGCTCTTGAGCTGCGCGGAATACGAAACGGCCGATACGGCCAAAACCGTTAATACCTACTTTGATAGTCATTGTAGTTGCTCCACAACTTAATTTCTGATTAAAGATAACTGGTAGTAAAATTACAGAATCCAGTATACATCTGCAATAGATAATCCGACTTAACTTGTTTAATGTCAAAAAAAAGCGACGCTTTTCTTAACAATTGGGTGTAAGTGATTGAAAATTGACCATTGCAAGTGGCTCTGTACCCTTCCAGTTGGGTAAAATACCCCTAAATGATGATTCACTTATGAGTGTATATGTACAATGTTTCCTGGTGAGAAAGTATGTGCTACAAAACGACTCATATGCAAGCCTTTATAGAAAAAAGTAAATATAATAACTGAGAATGTGGAGAGATATTAACGTGATTCAAAAGGGAGGAAATATGATAAAGCCTGATGAATACTGGCGTGAGCGCCTAACGGACGACGAATTTTCAGTGTGTCGTGAGCGTGGTACTGAAGCCCCATATAGCGGCAAGTTACTGCACAACCATAAGACTGGCGTCTATAGCTGCACATGCTGTGAAAGCCCTTTGTTTCTGTCGGATAACAAATATGACTCTGGGTGTGGTTGGCCAAGCTTTGATGCCCCAGTGAATGATGAAGCAGTACGCTATATAGAAGATCTAAGTCACGGAATGAAGCGTGTAGAGATCCGTTGTACCGCCTGTGATAGCCATTTAGGTCACGTTTTTCCAGATGGCCCGAAGACCACAGGTGAACGGTTCTGTGTTAATTCAGTGTCGTTAATTTTCAACAAAAATGACGAAAGTACGAAATAACTTGTAACTATTGTCTAATCCTTACAGGTCGCATTTGTCGATTTAGGAATGCTGAAACGCCCAAGATTTCAGATTTAACTCTAGTACAAATAAAAACAGCTACCAAAAAGGTAGCTGTTTTTATTTGAAAGCAGGTGAATAAGAAGCTTAAGTAAGAACACTATAAATGAAGCGATCAGTAACTCGGGACGATTGAAGGGCTGTAAATTCCATCCTCAATCGCTTCGACGATGTTATCTGCGTCTTTATTTAGCTTCTTATAGGTTGCCTTGTCGAAATGGTACAACACCGTGAGCTCGGCTTCAGAAGCAATCGGCACGTCAAAGTCTTTGGCAACCATTGCCCAAACGTACGCTTTTTCCATATGTCCCAGGCTGTGGTTGATACTGGCCATCGACTTAAAGATTTCAGTGTTGGCTACCGAGCCATTAGAAAGCGTTAGCGCATTATTGAGTAGCTTAAGTGTCTTTATATGATTGCGGGTGGTATAGAAGGTTGCCAAGGCATATTGCATCTCAGCTGTGTTTAACGCTTCAGAGCCTTCTAGTTGTAGGAAACTGCGTCTGGCATTGGTGTCCCCAGTTTGCGACCACAAGAAGTAAAGCGTTTCCGGTGTATCAGATTTCGATAGCTCATCAACAATGCGCTCAGACTCTTCGATACTGTGCATTAAAGAGGTAAAGCGACGCTCTTGCAGCTTAGATTGATCGATCGTTTCGATCTGTGCCGCGAGCTCTAGGCACTTTTTGTAGGCAGTGACTAATTCGAATTCTTTAATTTTGTTGATTTCGGTGGGTTGCTTCTGAACTTCAAATCGATGCCAGATGAGGTCGGTACGTGCGACACGACATTGCCCATCGTTCATGTTCAATTGTTCACACTGAAGACCCGGATTGCTTTGGCACAGTTGATCGGTATTTTTGTTCCCTTCAAGACACCCAACCAGAGTGAAAGGCAATAGGCTAATCGCCAACCATTTCATAATTTTCATATTCCTTCACTTGTGATCAGATGCACTTATTATCGGTCAGGTTCTTGACTCAATTCTGTTACGGGTTATTTTCTGGTGAAAATTGTTAAAACTAAGGCTTTACCATGGATGCAGAACAACTTCTTAGCGCAATGACACCCGAGGTCTACGAACGTTTAACCTACGCAGTTGAAACGGGTAAATGGCCAGAAGGTACGGCGCTCTCAAAAGAACAGCGCGACTCGTGTATGCAAGCGGTTATGTTATACCAATCTAAACATAACTCTGAAGCTCAACATATGACAATTGCAGCTGGTGGTGAGATTAGCTTTAAATCTAAGTCTGAACTAAAGAAACAGTTTAAGTCAGATCAAGAAGACATTGTTAGGGTTAACCCGAATCATTAAGCTTAAATTACAACAAAGGGGTGGCAATGTGCCACCCCTTTTAGTTTAACTCGTTTATTTATAAGCAATAAAACGATTTAGTTCACGTTAAGCCGCCGTTACTTTCATAGAATAACTGGCTTTAACGTGAATCCTTGAACAGGTTATAAGCTCATCTCACCGCGCAATACTTGTTGCATCTGAGCCTTCACTTCTTCGTAGCCTAGGTTTTGGCTTAATAGATAATGCAACTTCGCCAGTGCCGCTTCTGGTGTCATATCGTAACCACTCACCACGCCCGCTTCTGCTAGTGCACAACCTGTCGCGTAACCACCCATGTTGACTTTACCAGCCAAACATTGAGTTAGGTTCACCACAATAACACCGCGCTCTGAGGCATCTTTCAGGTGCTGAAGCAGTTCTGGGTTTTGTGGTGCGTTACCCACACCGAAAGTAAGCAGAATCATCGCGTTAACAGGTTGTAATAGCGTGTTACGGATAACTTCGTGTGAGATGCCTGGGTACATTGTGATTACGCCGATAGGTTGCGGAGTAATGTTATGAACCTTGAAAGCACCTTTAGGTTGTTCGTTTACCTTTACGTTATTGCTAAGTTGGATATTGATACCCGCTTCTAGCAATGGATTCAGGTTTGGAGACGTAAACGCATTGAAGCCATCTGCGTGTGATTTTGTGCTGCGGTTACCACGCATCAACTTGTTGTTGAAGAACAGTGTCACTTCGTTGATAGGGTAGTTTGCGGCAATGTGTAGCGCATTCAGCAGGTTTGCTTGTCCGTCTGAACGAAGCTCTGCTAGTGGGATCTGAGAGCCCGTAACAATCACAGGTTTGCCGAGGTTTTCAAGCATGAAAGACAGTGCAGAGGCAGTGTAAGCCATAGTGTCTGTGCCATGCAGGATAACGAAACCATCGTACTTATCGTAGTTCGCGCGAATGTCATCAGCGATAGTCTGCCAATCAAGTGGCGTCATATCTGAAGAGTCCATTAATGGAGAGTATTCGTGAATGGTGTACTTAGGCATCTCTGGGCGATGGAATTCAGGCATGCCAGCTAGCTGCTTATCCATGAAACCTGCGACTGGAACATAGCCGTGGTCAATAGACTTCTGCATGCCAATTGTGCCGCCGGTGTACGCGATATAGATGTGTTTTCTTTCCATGGCGATTAATACTTAGTGTGATGTAGGGAACAGGGGGGCGATTATAGCGAATTATCATGCAATAAAAAGAGGCACCTCACACAGAGGTACCCCTTAGTCATTGAGTTATTGGCTCAACTTATTGAACTTGGCAATTTAAGCAGAAAGCGTATCGGCCTTGTGGGTCGTTAAAGCTGCCTAACAGCTGGCTATCTTGAGCTAACTGCTGAGTAACAGGCTGTAAACTGCTTGGTATCATCGATTGAATATCTAGGCCTATCGACATCTGAACTTGGTTCATAAATTCTTGAATAAATTGTTCAGTGGCCGAAAGTGGCTCTTCTACCCAGTAGATGTTGTAGCTTTCAAGCTCTGCAAGTGAAGCCGCAGCTGCAACCGCATCATCGAAATCACCAATCTCATCGACTAAGCCTTTCTGAATCGCATCTTGACCTGTCCAAACTCGACCTTGAGCAATCTTGTCGACAGCATCGACTTCCAGACCGCGATTTTCTCCAACTAGGCTGATGAATCGGCGGTATCCGTTTTCAATGCCCATTTGGAACGCGTCTTTCGCGCCATCGCTAAGTCCAGTTGTAATACCAAGACCTGAGAAAGGTGAGGTGCCAACGCCATCAGTGTATACACCAATATCGTTCAACCCTTTTTCGAAGGTGGTGATAACACTGAAGATACCAATTGAACCCGTTAGTGTGGTTGGCTGAGCTAGGATCTTATCCGCACCCATCGAGATCCAGTAACCACCCGAAGCAGCAAGGCTCGACATCGACACAACAACCGGTTTACCCGCTTGCTTGATCGCTTCTATTTCATTACGGATAACTTCAGAAGCAAAGGCACTGCCACCTGGGCTATCGACACGAAGTACAACCGCTTTCACTTTATCGTCGTTACGTGCTTGGCGCAGTAGGGCTGCTGTGGTATCGCCGCCAACGGTGCCACGTGGTTGCTTGCCATCCATAATTGCGCCGCTCGCTACAATCACGGCAACGTCGTGTGATTCACTAGTCATGTTTGGAAGCATGGTTGTACGGTATTCGTAGTAACCAAACGCGTTGTAGCTGTCTTGGCCGTCACTGCCGAAAACATCGGCAAGCTCTAGTCGAACTTGCTGGCGTGTCGCTAGCTCATCCACTAAGCCAAGTTTCTCGGCCAGTTTTGCAATGTCACCGTCCACAGACTCAAGTTCTTTCAAGAAGGTGTCCATGCTTGGGTTCAGTGTCTTAGCGTCTATTTGACGGTTGTTGCTGACGTCATCAACGTACGCACCCCATAGTTGGCTTAACCAACGAGAAGCGGACTCTTTCGCTGCGTCTGACATGTCATCACGAATGAAAGGCTCAATAGCTGACTTATAAGTGCCCACACGGAACACGTGCGTGTTTACGTCTAGTTTCTCTAACAACGTTTTGTAGTAAAGCGAGTAAGCGCTATAGCCTTTAAGAAGAACCCCACCATCTGGTGATAGGAAGACCTTAGTTGCGTAGCTGGCTAGGTAGTATTGGCTTTGGTTGTAAAAGTCACCCACCGCATAAATCGGTTTGCCTGTTGCTTTGAACTCATTCAATGCTTTAGCAATGTAGCGTAGCTTGGTCAGGTTGGTTTCTGGCAGCTCTTTGAGAGCTAAAACGATACCAGTAACCTTGTCATCGTCTTTTGCGTAGCGAATCGTTTCAACGATATCAAACAGGATGTTCTCTTTTGGAAGGTCTTTGCCAAGTAGTGAACCTGTGACCGAATCCATCGGATTGATATAGCGGCTTTGTTCCACAATAGGGCCAGACAGATTAAGCACTAAAGCCGAATCCTGAGGAACCGTCGGTTGAGCCGTATCTGAATGGAAGTACACAAAGTAGATGATGGCGATACTGAGTAAAAAGACTAGGTTAACCAGCGCAAGACGTACAAACGTAATGAGCTTCCAAATCCCTTTAAAGAACATGCCTATAAATTTGAATATTTTTTTCATTCTGTCTCCGCAGTGAGATTACGTCGCTTTAACAAGCCGTAGTACCATTAATCTCAATAATATGAACTGCTTAGTATCCTACGATAATTCCCAAGCTCAAACTACACCAAGAATTGTTAATCGATATATATTCTCATTAAGTGTAGTCAAATTAAGGGCTTCTGAACGATTAATACCTTCAGCATTATGATCGGTGTTACAAAAATGTAAACGGTTGTTTGAACTTTTGGTAATTGAACTATACTGTGGTCAGACCACAAGGATAAAATAATAGAAGTGATGTCTGCCATGTACCCACATTTACTTGAACCACTCGATCTTGGATTTACCCAGTTACGTAACCGTGTATTGATGGGATCAATGCATACAGGTTTAGAAGAAAATAAAGAAGGTCTCCACAAACTCGCCGCGTTTTATGAAGAGCGAGCAAAAGGAGGCGTTGGCCTTATTGTTACCGGTGGTTTCTCTCCTAATTTACGTGGCAGATTAACCCCATTTAGTGCTGAATTCAGTAAAGTGAAGCATGCAAAAGCTCACCAAGTTGTTACCGAGGCCGTGCACAAGCATGGCGGTAAGATTGCCCTTCAGTTGCTGCATGCTGGCCGCTATGCGATGCACCCATTCGCGCAAAGTGCTTCGGGTATTAAAGCGCCAATCGCTAAGTTCGCACCGAGTGAGATGAGCCCTCGTCAGATCAAAAAGACCATCGGTGCCTTTGCCAATAGTGCAGAGCTAGCTCAGGTTGCTGGCTATGACGGTATTGAGATCATGGGCTCTGAAGGTTACTTGATTAACCAATTCATCTGTAAGCGTACCAACATGCGTTACGACGAATGGGGCGGTTCTTATGAGAAGCGCATGCGTTTCCCGCTGGAGATTGTTAAATCGATTCGCGAAGCAGTGGGTGACGACTTCATTATTATTTTCCGACTGTCGATGCTGGATTTGGTTGAGCAAGGCAGCACCTTTGAAGATGTTGTTCTATTGGCTCAAAAGCTGGAAGAAGCAGGCGTGACTATTATCAATACCGGTATCGGTTGGCATGAAGCACGTGTTCCGACTATCGCGACGCAAGTACCACGAGGCGCATTCTCTTGGGTGACGGAAAAAGTGAAACCATACGTGTCGATCCCAGTGGTGACATGTAACCGAATTAATACGCCAGAAGAGGCCGAACGTATTCTTAGCTCTGGGCAGGCTGATATGGTGTCTATGGCGCGTCCATTCTTGGCAGACCCGGATTTTGTTAATAAAGCAGCTCAAGACCAAGCTCAGTTCATCAATACCTGTATCGGTTGTAACCAAGCTTGCCTTGATAACGTGTTTAAAGGTAAACGTGCGAGCTGTTTGGTGAACCCACGCGCTTGTTACGAGACTGAAATTGTTGTTCAGCCAGCGCAAGCGACTAAGACCATTGCGGTTGTCGGCGCAGGCCCAGCCGGTTTAGCCTGTGCAACGACTTTAGCTCAGCGTGGGCATAAGGTTGACTTGATTGAGAAAAATGACCGTATCGGCGGTCAGTTTAGATTGGCAATGCAGATTCCGGGTAAAGAAGAATTCAGAGAAACGATTCGCTACTTTGCTAACCAAATCGACGCATCAGGCGTGAACCTGAAACTGGATACTGAGGCAACGTTTGAGATGTTGTTGAAGTACGATGAAGTCGTGATGGCGGCTGGCGTAGAGCCAAGAAAGCTCGATATTGAGGGCATTGACCAAGAAAACGTGGTCGATTACCAAACCTTGATTCGTGAAAAGACACCAGTAGGCGAAAAGGTCGCGATTGTTGGTGCTGGTGGTATTGGTGTCGATGTGGCAACCATGCTGACAGAACCGACTTCACACAGCCTAGACGATTGGCTGCATGAGTGGGGCATCGATAAGAATATGGAACACCCAGGCGGACTTTACCCTTACCCTGATTCATTCAGCGATAAAACGGTGTGGGTGATGCAGCGTAAAGCGGGTCGTGTTGGTAAAGGTCCGGGCAAAACTACAGGCTGGATTCACAAACGCACACTAGAAAAACGCGGTGTTAATCTACTGGGTGGCGTGAGCTACAACAAGATTGATGACCAAGGTCTGCATATCAGCGTTGGTAAGAAAGAGCAGGTGCTGGATGCTGACTCGGTTATCGTATGTGCAGGTCAGGTGTCAGTTCGTCCATTCGAAGACATGTGGCAAGAGTTTGGTGGCAAACTGCATGTGATAGGCGGCGCCGATTACGCGGGTGAATTGGATGCAGTACGCGCAATTCGTCAAGGTGTTGAGCTAGCGATTAAGTTATAGAATCAGCTATCAAACTGTAATCTTATCAGTAGATATTGTTACTTAATTTGCTGAGTTAGATTTTGAACAAGGCTCCTAAGTCATAGATTTAGGAGCCTTTATTGTTTCTAATCTAGCCTAAATGGACAGCCGTTGAGATTTATTATCGTTTGTATTCTGTGCTAAAGTTCAAGTATACAAATAATAAAGAAATAGTAAGGACTTCAAATGGATGCTTTGGATCTATTGCTCAACAGACGCTCAATCGCAAAACTCTCTGATCCGGCACCTGAAGGTGTGGCGTTAGAAAACATCATCAAAGCAGGGCTGCGTGCTCCAGACCACGGTGCACTAACACCATGGCGCTTTGTTATCGCGCAAGGTTCAGGCCTACAAAAGCTTTCAGACATCTTGGTGCGCGCCGCTGAAGCGGATGACAGCGAAGAAGCGGTTATCGAGAAAGTAAAAAAAGCGCCGTTCCGAGCTCCGATGGTGATTACTGTGATTGCCAAAGTAACTGAGCACGAGAAAGTGCCTGCTATCGAACAACATCTGTCTGCGGGTTGTGCTGCACAGGCGATGCAAATGGCCGCAGTCGCACAAGGTTTCCAAGGCTTTTGGCGCTCAGGTAAATGGATGTTCCACCCAGAAGTACACCAAGCATTTGGCCTAGAAGGCGACGATGAAATTGTTGGCTTCCTATACCTAGGCACTCCAGGCTGTACACCAATGAAAGTGCCAGAGCGCGACTTCTCTAAGTTCGTTGAGTTTTTATAAAGAAAGCTGAAGCTTGAATAGTGGAATGCTAACTGTATAAACAACCAGTTTTTCTTGATTTATTAGAGCCACATTAGATAATGTGGCTCTAATTGTTTGTAGCATCTGGAAAAACATGTCTCGCCTTATTATTGCTGAAAAACCAAGCCTCGGCCGCGCGATCGCCGCTGCACTACCTAATCCACAAAAGAAAGACCAAGGGTTTATCAAATGTGGCAATGGGGATGTGGTGACTTGGTGTATTGGACACTTATTGGAGCAGGTTGAGCCGGATGCTTATGACGACCGTTATAAGAAGTGGAATTTAGCCGATCTTCCTATCGTGCCGGAGCAATGGCAGCTAAGACCGCGTAAGACTTCAAGCAAACAGCTCACGGTGATCCGAAAGCTATTGAAGGACGCCACTCAAATTGTTCACGCCGGAGACCCGGATAGAGAAGGGCAGTTGCTGGTTGATGAAGTGATTGATTACTGCAAAGTCTCTAAGGCTAAGAAAGAGTCGATGGACAGGCTACTGATCAGCGACTTGAACTTACCTGCCGTAAAACGTGCACTTTCTCAAATGCGCAGCAACCGTGACTTTATTCCGCTTTCTATTTCCGCATTAGCGCGCTCTAGAGCCGATTGGCTGTATGGCATGAACATGACTCGTGCTTATACCTTACTCGGTCAAAAGGCTGGCTACCAAGGTGTGTTGTCGGTCGGGCGAGTACAAACGCCTGTACTTGGTTTGGTGGTAAGGCGCGATGAAGAGATCGAAAACTTTATTCCGAAAGATTACTTCACTTTGCACGCTTTGATCCCTTATCAAAATCACGGCCAGAGCTTTGATATTCGTGCGCGTTGGAAGCCAAGCGAAGCATGTAAACCATGGCAAGATGAAGAAGGGCGCGTGCTCAATCGAAAGCTGGTTGAGAATGTGGCTAACCGAATTGCGAATCACCCCGCGACGGTGACGGAATCAGAGCAAAAGCAAAGTAAACAAGCTGCGCCACTGCCTTACTCGCTGTCAGCCTTGCAGATTGATGCGTCTAAGCGTTTTGGTATGAGTGCTCAACAGGTGTTAGATACGTGTCAGTCATTGTACGAGAAACACAAACTCATCACTTACCCACGTTCTGATAGCCGCTATCTACCTAAAGAGCACTACTCGCAGCGAGAATCGATCGTTGATGCTATCGCTAACAATGCGAAAGAGCTGCAAAGTGGCGCTCAAGGTGCGGACCTTTCTCTTAAATCAAAAGCATGGAACGACAGTAAGGTCGATGCTCACCACGCGATTATTCCTACTCCGAAGAAGTCATCGGTGAACGGCCTGTCTGCCAACGAGATGAAAATCTATCAGCAAATCGCTCGTCAGTATCTAATGCAGTTTTACCCACCTGCGGTTTTTGCTGATGCTAAGCTGGTCTTTGATATCGCTGGTGGCGTGTTCATCGCAAAAGGGCGTCAGCTTATCAACCCGGGTTGGAAGGTGTTGATGGGTAAAACGGATACCGAAGAAAAAGGGGATGGCACGGATACGGTTCCTCCATTGGATAAAGGTACGGTGTTGACGTGCCGTGAAGGCGTGATTGGTGATAAGAAAACTGAGCCACCAAAACACTTCACGGAAGCGACATTGCTTCAAGCGATGACAGGTATCGCGCGTTTTGTTGCGAACAAAGATCTCAAAGCCATTTTGAAAGAAACCGATGGCCTTGGCACAGAAGCCACCCGTGCGGGTATTCTCGATACTTTATTCAAAAGGCAGCTGCTAACGCGCCAAGGTAAGAGTATTCACAGTAGCCCTGCGGGCAGAGGCTTGATTCATGCCTTACCTGAGGATTCTACCTTTCCAGACATGACAGCGCACTGGGAGCACCAGTTGCAAGGCATGGCAGAACGCAATCAAGCGTATCAACCTTTTATGCAAGCGCTAGAAAGCAAGATTGATGGTTTAATGGGTAAAGTAAAAACGGGAGAAGTTCCTGAATCACTCCGCCACCTTCCTAAAGTCGAAAGACCAGCGTTTAAACGTCGTAAAGGCGGTGGGGCGAAGAAGTCTTACGCCAAGACAGGTACGTATGCTAAGAAAGGTACTTCCGCTAAAAAGAGCACTAAAAGCTAAGACTTATTGAGGTTAGGATTAGCGACCGACTTTACGGCCACAACGTTTAAACAGTTGCTGCCAATAGTCAACATGGCGACGAGTGGATGATCGAAAGGCTTGATGTGCATCTTGGATGGGAAAGTAATAACTGTGCAGTTCAGGTTGCGCGTCAAACATTCCTAGTTGCGGGGCTATGTGCTGATAGTAGCCATCCAGTTGCGCCATGTAAGGCTGAACCTTACCTATGTATTGTTGCTCGAACACATTGTTGAGATAGCGGAACTTAGTGGTGTCTCGTTGTTTACCACAGATGATCTTGTCATCAAAAGTTGTCAGCTGTTTGGTGATGGTATCAAGCTCAACTGACGCCCGAGCGAGCGAGTAGTATAAATCCCCAAGGGTCGAACTCTTCTCTAATACTTCTTGAACCTCAGTGGTTTTGCCGGAAACGAGCGATGTGTTTAACGCTTGATTGATGTGTTCTAACGCATCACTGGTTTGTCGTACCTGATCGCCTATATCAGCGCGTAACCACTGACTACCCCGCATTTGTGACTGCATCGCATCGCTGGCATAGATGAGATTCCATTGATGCAGTGGAAACTGTGCGAGTTTCTGTTGCTCAATTTCTCTTAGTAATTCTACGATCTCTGGGTCTAATTCATTACTGGATAAACATTTGCCCACGCCTTCAAGTAGCGCGACTTGATAATCGTAATTACGAAACTCATCCGCGACCTTGCCCAGAACCGAATTTCTTTCTGCAATCAGATTGAACAATCCACACTGACGAAGCTGGTAGCTGTCGATGAGGCCGATAGAGAGTGAGGGCACGTCAAGCAGCAGTTCTCGTTTTCTCGGTAGGCTTTCAAATTCCCATTCCTCTATTATCTCGTCAGCATCTTGTACTCTGGCTATCTTTGTTTGATAGTCGTCGAACAAGTCGCCGGGGCCATCACTGAAACAGCCAGCTAGCATCACTGTTAGACAAAACAGCGTTGAGTGCTTAACTAGGTTTGAGAGATGCCCTGCATTCATCTGTGGATTACCAGTCAATTTCGCTGCCATCCAAATTGAAGAAGTGACCACTCACTTCGGTATTCGCTGACTCGATGACTTCAATCAGGCCGGAAGCTGAAGTGTCGGTGTCGATCAGAGCATTAGGGCCACCCATTTCAGTCTGCACCCAACCTGGATGCAGTGCTAACACCGTAAAGCCATCATCGGTTAAGTCGTTGCTTAGGCTCTTCACCACGGAGTTTAGAGCGGCTTTAGAGGAGCGATAGATGTAACCGCCGCCTGAGGTGTTCTCTGACATACTGCCGACTCTAGAGGATAAACAAGCGACCTTTTTGATATGGCTGTCTTCTAATAAAGGCAATAGCGTTTCGACAAGTTTCAGCGGAGCAATGGTGTTGACTTCGAATACACGACGCCACTCTTCAACATCGGTATTACCCAGCCCATAGCCTTTTGGACCATAGTAGCCAGCGTTGTTGATCAAGATATCAATCGACTCTATTTGCGAAGGGAGTTGGCTTACTGCTTGGTAATCGGTTATCTCTAATTGAATGCAGGTAAGGTTGGTGTTGTGGTCTGCGAGTGAGAGCAGTTCTTTTGCTGAATGGGTATCACGATAAGTCGCGTACACCTTGTGGTTACCTTCCAAGTATTGTCGAGTCAGGCTTAAGCCAATGCCGCGGTTCGCTCCAGTAATAAAAATAACGCTCATGGTGATTCCTTTTCAGTTCAATTAGTTAAGTTTGATGGCTTAACACGAGAAAATCAACGCTCCACCAACTGGCCATTAGCATTCCTACAAAAATCATTACTGCTGCCGCTGAGCCGCAGATCACCCCAAAGATGAGTATTACGTTTTTCATTGTTATCTCTTTTCTTTAATTAATGGTAGCGATAATCATTATCATTAATTAGGGTTGTCGCCAAGTCTGAGACTGTTATGATTTTGAGAAAGATACGCAATTAGCCTGATTATGATTCCTTTAATTTACCACCCAATCTATTCGCAGTTACCTTTACCAGAAGGTCACCGTTACCCAATTAACAAATATCAGTTGTTGCATAGTGCTGTTGAGGCGCTGATAGATAGTGAACCTCGATGGAAGAGCAAGTTTGAAGTGTGCCAACCAATGCCTGTTTCGATAGAACAAGTAAAGCAGGTACACGATAGTGAATATGTCGATTTGCTTGTATCTGGTAATTTGCCTGCAGCAAAGATGAGACGCATCGGTTTCCCTTGGAGTGAGCAACTTATCGAAAGAACACTCTACTCAAGTGGTGGAACCTGCTTGGCCGCTGAAATGGCAATAGAGAGTGGTTTAGCGATTCATTTGAGTGGTGGTTATCATCACGCGCATCATGATTTTGGCAGTGGTTTTTGTTTGTTGAACGATTTGGTCTTAGCGGCAAAACACGCGCTGACCTTTGAACATATCGATAAAGTGCTGATCGTTGATAGCGACGTTCATCATGGTGATGGCACAGCAACTCTTTGCCAAGAGAACGACGACATCATTACTCTGTCGTTCCACTGCGACAAAAACTTCCCTGCACGAAAACCGCTATCTGATTTAGATGTGTCGTTAAGTCGTGAAACAGAGGATGAAGAGTTCTTACGTTGTTTTGAACAAGTCACTAAGTTAGCGATTGCTCACCATCAACCTGATCTGATTATTTATGATGCGGGGATCGATATCCATCAAGACGATGAACTGGGTTATTTGAATGTCTCGACACAAGGGATATTTGAACGCGACTGTTTCATGATTGAATTAGCGAGATCAGAGTCTATTCCGATGGCCAGCGTAGTCGGTGGCGGATACCGCACTCAACACCAAGATCTGGTGCCGATTCACATGCAACTGTTAAAAGCGGCTTATCATGTTTACAGTTAGCCTCTCAAATTGGCGCCTGATAGCTCATTGAAATGATGGTGTGAAATAAGCGCATATTGCACCATAAAAGACACAGCTGCACCATTATGGATCATTTAAAGTTCTTTTTTATTAATTAGTTACGTATTTGTGTGATTAATTGTGGTCTGTAAATTGCTTTACCCATGTGTCTATAAAAACACAAGGGATAAAAATGAACCTGACGGACAAGGAACGTAGTTGGCTTAATTGGTTTGGCGCAACAGGAAAACTGGCTATGCGCAGAGCTTGTTTCCTCAATAGAAGTAGGACGGAAGAGCTTGAACAAGCTTTTGAAAGTATTGCTCACACGCGAGTTCAACTTCTGCATAATTGGGTCAAGAATCAATGGGATTTTTTAGAAGACTCTGCGGTTTATTTAGCAAGTCGAACGGAAGAACAAGCTCAGGGGACGTTAGCTAGTCTTCTTAAACGCAGTACGGATTTTTCTGAGTTGGCGATCGTCGATGCCAAGGGGATCGCACAAGCATCGAGTTATCATGAACATATAGGGGTTACTCTTGGAGACAAGAAGGCTTTAGTTGAAGGGGCTTCAAAGCGTTATCTTCATGGGCCGTATATGGATCCACGCACGTTGAACGTAGGGGCCTCGAGTTCATCGTTTCATGACCAAGTGACGTTGATGTTTTATGTCCCCTTTTCTCGGGATGAAGGGCCACAACAATTCTTATGTGGTCGTGTTCCAAATGATGTTATTGGTGACATTATTCAGAGAGAAGCGGGGCATATTTATAGCGAGTCGGGTGATAACTATATCTTTATGGTCGACTCCATTCATGATCCTCATACTCAGCCGGGTGTTGCGCTCTCTCGTTCTCGCTTTGAAGATAATACCTTTTCACACGGCGAGAACTTAAAGCAAGGGATTCATACTGATTGGGGAACGGTTAAGATTCAGCACCACACCGAATTTGAGATTCGCTTTACAGACCCAGCCACTAATCAGCTTCACCCAGGCGTGAGAGAAACCATTAAAAATGGCAGTAACCTGTTTATAGATTATCCCGGGTATTCCGACTATCGCCACATACCCGTTATTGGCAAAGGTATCACCTTTCAATTGGATGGTTCACCAGATACCTTTGGCATGATGTGTGAGTCCGATTTAGAAGAGGTCTACAGAGACCGAAGTCTAAGTTATACCTTATCTAAGCACTTCATCAGCTGCATGCTACTGCCTCTATTTGTTCCATTACTGTTTGCCAACCTTTATACACTCACACCTTTTATACAGAGTGGCATTATGTTCGCTTGCGCGTTGCTTTCATTGGGCTTATTCCGTTTAGTTAGCGCTAAACCACTAGCGAAGAAGATTCACGAAATGACCGGGGTAATGCAGACCTTAGCCGAAGGTGATGGCAACTTAAGTCGGAGACTAGATCCCACCACATTCAGTCATAATGAACTTGGCAACCTAGGGCGCTGGACTAACAGTTTTATCGACAATTTAGATAACACGGTGAGTGAGTTGATCCATGCGAGTCACGAAGTTAGAGAGGTTTCGGAATCGATGTTTCGTCGCAGTGTCGTGATGAAGCAAACCAGTGATGATGCATCACAAGCGTTGAGCAATATGCTTCAGTTGAGTCAGTATCAACAGAGCGAAATTACTCATGCGAGTGTCTCAGCAACGCAAATGGACACGGTGATGAAACAAGCCGTCCTGAGCGCAGAGAAGGAGTACAATCAGTCCGTCGAAGGCATGGAGATTGTTCGCAATATCGTAGAAAGCTCGGCGCATAGCGTGAATGAGGTGAATAATGAAATGACTAAGGTGTCTGACATTATAGATATCATTACTGACATTACCGCGCAGACTAACCTTTTGGCCTTGAATGCGGCCATTGAGTCGGCAAGAGCAGGTGAACACGGGAGAGGGTTCTCTGTCGTCGCTTCTGAAGTAAGAACTCTGGCTGACCGAACTTCACAAGCTGCTAACCATATTAGTGACCTAATGAAAGAGCTGCATAGTAAGTCTCGCAGTGCTGTTGAGTCCATGGAGCGAGGTGTCGAGAATGTGAGTAAAGGAAACTTAACAGTCGACTCAAATGCTCGCAGTGAGCAAATTCAATCAGCGGTGAGTGACCTCTTTACCACGATGTCTAACTTAGATGAAAACAGTCAGAAAAATGGACAAACGGCAGATAAAGCCCAACGTTCAATATCTGACTTACAACTGTCTACTAAGCAACTCGCACGTCGAGTGTCCTTGATGGGCAATGCATTGAGCCGTTTAGACCAATTGATTGGGCGTTTTGAAGTGAGCCGAAAGGTGGCGTAGTGGAAAATACGTAAGTTCTTTACGCAAACGCCAGATACAAAAAAGCCGCTGATTTCTCAGCGGCTTTCTTTAAAGTGGTGGAGGGATAGGGATTTGAACCCTAGAACCGCTATTAACGGTTGCCGGTTTTCAAGACCGGTGCTTTCGACCACTCAGCCATCCCTCCAATGGCGCGTATAATATAAGGGTGGCTTTCGCTTGTAAATACCCTTATTAACTGACTGCTTTTTTTATGAACGCTTTTTGGTGTTTTTGTTCTGAATGATTATTTATTGTTCGGTTTATTAAGAAGCCGACAAAATCTAATATTCAATAAGCCAAGTATTCCCAACTTTTGTTATACGTGAAGTGTTTCTGTGCTATTAAAAAAGAAAGTATCTAATTGGCTTGCAGGTAAAGTTATGAGGGGAGTGGCTTAGGCGCATGAACTTTTAGTTTAGAACGGTGAGATCGGAATTTAAAACTAGGTATAAAGTGAATGGGTTTGAAACTGGGACTGTAGAGAGTTTTGTTAGATGAGCTTTATATTTTAAAAAGCTTCAGATGCAAAAAAGCCGCTGATTTCTCAGCGGCTTTCTTTAAAGTGGTGGAGGGATAGGGATTTGAACCCTAGAACCGCTATTAACGGTTGCCGGTTTTCAAGACCGGTGCTTTCGACCACTCAGCCATCCCTCCAGTGGCGTGAATAATATAAGGGGTGGAGGATCTTGTAAACCCTTAATTTTCATAATTTTGTTTTGTTGCTTGTTTTCTAATCATTCACGGCAATAAAAAAGGGAAGCCATTGGCTTCCCTTTGCTGTTTGCTGATTATTTAGTCATTTTTTGTGTAGAAACGCTGTAGCTCTGTCAGGCCTTGCATCAACACAGGTAAGCGAGGGCTTACGTTTTTCAGGCGCTTGTAATTTTGGTCGTACAATTTGTAGTTACCAAATTTATCCAACACCGTTGTTTGCTGGTCAGTAACAAGAGCAAGTTCACGAGAGTCGCCCGCGAGAATCCACTTTCTGTTACGTTCATTAAACAGGCTGCGACCACTACTGAAATCTGTTGGGTTCGAAGATACACCCAATAGCTCTTGCATCAGTGTTACTGACACGTCTAGATGACTAGAACGGTGGGTGTATTCAGAAGCAGACTTGCCAGGCCAGCTGATAAACAGTGGTACTTGTAACTGATAACGACTGTAGTTGGAGTTTGCACCCCAGCTGTTGGTTTTGGTTTCGTTAAACTCAGTACCGTGGTTAGAGGTAATGATAACCACCGTGTTATCGGCAAGCTCTAAGCGTTCCAGTTCAGCGTAGATAGTTGCTAGCTGAGCATCGGCCGCTGTCGCCGACTTTTGATAGTCTGCTGCAAAACGCTCTGCTGTCGTTAGCGTAGAGTCCGACTCTGAACTTGAATCGTAGCTGGCGAAGTTATCCAGTGTGGTTAATTCAATAAAGTTAAACCAAGGGCGTTTAGCTTGCGGTGATTGAATCCAGTTAGACCAAGCTTTTATGGCACTCTGGTCATCATAAGTTGCTTGCTCTGGCATCACATCACGGCCTCGGAAGATAATATCCGAGTAAAGTGCATCACTAAAGTTGTCGCCACTGAAAGCAGCGAACTTGTAATCGTGATTCTCTAAAACATCGAGCAATACTGCGCTTGACCCCTGAGCTTCAATGCTGCTTGCGTAGCTGCTCGGTAGGCCGTAGAACAAGCCAAAAATACCAAACATATCGTTACTTGAACTGTAGTGGTTGGTGAAGTTGATCGACTGTTGTGCGTAGGCATAGCTGTTTGGCATCGCTGTCGCATTAAGAGCGTCAGAGCGAAGGTTGTTCACACTCACCATCAGGATATTAAGATCATCACTGCGGCGGTTGTATTGAATTTTTTCTAGCGGGTAGCTAACTAGGTTTACATTCTCTTTGTTCGCTTCTAAACGCTCAAGGTACTCTTCACGGTCTAATAGGCCATGTTTTTCCATAAAGCTTTTCGCTGTCATTGGGTAAGACAGTGGGAAGTTCGCTTTCTGGCTAGTAATTGGGTTATAGAAGTACGCATCAGCCCACATGTAGGTCAAGTGGCTGCTGATGAAACACAAGAAGAAGACGGCAGTAATCGGACGGCCAATGTGTTTATGAGACAGTTTACGCTGCTTACGCCAAACCCACTCAGATAGACCGAGTTGCAGCAAGAAGATAAGCGGCATAACAATGAAGAGGTGCTGCAAATCAGACGTGAATGCAGATTCCTCTCCACTGAATAAAACCTCCCACACGACAGGCGTCAGGTGGAGGTTTATATTTTGATACGTTTGGGTATCAATCAGTAGGACAGTTAAACCTATGGTCGCGAAGATAACGGCAACCAAACGTAATAACTTCCTCGACGGAAGAATAAAAGTGAGCGGGAACAGCACTAATAGATAGAGCGCGAACACTAAAAAGCCAAAATGACCAACCCACGATGCAGCCAAATAGAATTGACCTAGCAAGGTTTCTGGCCAAGCAGATTGAGTAATATAACGAGTACCAATCAACATCGCAGCAATGATGTTGAAAAATGCAAACCAGTGACCCCAACCAACCAGTCGAGATACACGATCGCTATATGAGTTTGCGCTGTCTACCATTTATAATTCTTTTATCCGTCAATCAAATTTAGTGAGACTTTTTATCTTCAAGAGAAGAAATTAAAGCCTCGGCAAATTTTTCAGCAATTCCTTTGCGTTGTGAAGCAGCAACATTCTGATTTAAGACATTGGTTGCGATATTTCCAGCGATCATCAGTGAAAGTTCTGGCGAAGCTTTGTGCTTAGATAGTACAGCACCTACTTCAGCTAGGATTTTTTCAACTTGATCATCTGTGTATTTAGATATAATCGGCATAAGGACTCTAATAATGATAGTAAAAGCGGCTTATGATAACCTACTATGCACGACAACTGAAACCTGAACGGTAATATTTTCACTATGAGCCTTCACCTTTCCAACGTAATTTTACACCAGCTGAGCAAGAACGATCAGGAAGAACTGATTGTTAACTATCGTGCTGAATCTCTAGAAAACGATGCTTCTTCTGAAAGCCTAGTTACTGAACTTCATCGTGTTTTTAACTCAAAAGCAGGCAAAGGGTTTGGTTCTTTCAAATCTGACAGCGAATTCCAACAGTGGTTGCATCAACTTCGTGCTGGTGAGACAAACTTTTACGATTTTTCTCAAAAGAGTGCGCAACGTCTAAAAGACGAGCTTTCAAAATACCCATTTGCTGACGAAGGCATCTTGGTAATGGCTGAATATCAGTCACTTGCAACTGATTACCTTTTCATTGGTCTACTGCCTTCAAACCAGAGCTTGAAGGTAACTGAAGGGCTAGATATTAGCGCGACTGACTACTTAGATATCTCTAAAATGGACATCGCAGCTCGTTTAGATCTTTCTACTTACGAGACAGACAAAGAGTCAAACCGTTACCTAACGTACATCAAAGGACGTGTCGGTCGTAAAGTGGCAGATTTCTTCTTAGATTTTCTTCAAGCTGAAGTAGGCCTGGATGCAAAACTGCAAAACCAAGTGTTGATGCAAGCGGTAGAAGACTTTGTTTCTGACTCTAAACTAGAGAAAGAAGAAGCGATCAGCTACAAAAAGCAGGTTGCGGATTACTGTAACGAGCAGCTTAAAGCGGGCGATGAAGTACAAGTTCGTGAACTTTCTGGTGAGTTGCCAGCAAGCACAGATGGCACAAGCTTCTTTGACTATACTAGTGAGCAAGGCTACGAGTTAGAAGACAGCTTCCCAGCCGATCGCGCAACTATGCGTAAACTAACAAAATTTGTTGGTGCTGGTGGCGGTTTGAATGTTAGTTTTGATAGTCTGCTTCTAGGCGAACGTATCTTTTACGATCCGGAGACAGACACGCTAACGATTAAAGGCACTCCACCGAACTTACGTGACCAACTGACTCGCAATAAGTCATAGTCCGAAGTTAACGGATAAAAGCGGCAGCAGGACGTTGTCGCTTATTTTGTGCTTAATCTTTTAGCTACGGTCATGGCTTCAAGTTAACACGCACAAGGAATATAGATGGAACAATCAGTAGCAAAGCCCAAACGCTTTAAAAAACCAGCCACCTTTTTGGTTGTGCTCTTGGCTCTGTGGTTACTTCCTTCATTGGCTCTTCTTAATCTAAGCCGTTCCTACACCAATTCTCTAGCTCAAATCGAAGAGCTCGGTATTCGAGTCAACGAATTGAGGCAATCGCTTTATTTCTCAGAACCGCTTCGAGTCTCTCGTATCAATGATCTCGCACTCGATGCTCAGTTGGTTTATTCGATCCGACTGCAGATTGAATCTGATTTCCAACACGCCTTGTTTCGTCCTGATGTCAACCAACTGTTGTACGTAGCTGATCAGTTCCTAGAAAAGTTCGATGAGTTCATTCCAATAGAAAGCCAAGTTCAAGACATCGTTGATAACATTAAGATCTTGCGTGCTGATAAAGAGCTTTCCCCTCAGCTAAAACCGCTCCTCAACGAATTCGGTGTTGTGGTATTTGAAGCCATGTATTCTGAAAATCAAAGTTCGTCAGCGACTTATCGCGCCTTTGATTCCATTCTAGAAAAATCTTATTCCTTAGAAAACGAAGAACAAGATGCACTCCAACAACTACTGGCTGATGCGTCAGCATTGTTGAGTGATTACGCTCAGCTTAACTATTTGGTTGATAAGATTAAGAAAAACTCAGTAAATGAACAGATCATAAAACTCGAAGCTGAGTTCCATGATCGTCAATTCAACCTATTGTTGGTGATGCTAGGCTTAAGCTTGGTGGCGATGAGCGGGATAGTGTTTTGGGGCGTTAGGTCCACAAAAACGATGAAAGAAGCAGACCAAGAACTCAGCTCTGAACTAGAAATTAATTCAAGTAAGGAAGACGCTTCTTATAGCGATGTTGTTTCCTCAGCAGTGAAACAAGCAGATAGTGACGCTTATGTATCCGAGAACAGGCCAACGCGCCAGTCTTCCGACTCTCAACCTCCGCAGAGCGTTAACGTTACAAGCCAACCCGTTGTACCGCAATACTCTATTCAGCAAGTCCCTGAACAGGCGCCAGTAGTAGAGAAACACGTTGCCAGTGTCACAGATTCAAAGCCTGCGATTGATATCGAAGACATGTTAGAAACGCTCGATGGTGATGCTGAGTCTGTCGAACTCTTGCTTGGTGTGTTTGTACAAGACCACGCAGGTGACTACGAGAAGTTTAAGTCTTTGTTGACCAAAGATGAAACCTCCGCGGCTCGCATTGTACATAGCTTAAAAGGCGTGGCTGGCAGTATTAAAGCGTCTCGGTTAGCCATCATTGCCGCAACCATTGAAATGACAATGAAGCAGTCCAGAGCGATCAGTGAACATGATTTAGCTGAACTAGAGCAGGCTATAAAAGCCTCTGTGGATTCTGCTCATGAATATTTAGACAGTCAGCGTTAACTTTTACAGGATTTTTGACAATACTCTGACGAAGCGCTCATACAATCAGCGCCCTTAGTCTTTGTCAGAGGTTTATATGTTACGAGTTTCGAGTCGAAGTTGGATGGTGTTGGTGCTTAGCATTGTGCTAAGTGGTTGTTCTCTCTTAGAAGTTAAGTTAGATAGTCAAACGACGCCTCTCACTCAACAAGAGTTAAATGCTCGGCTCATGACGCGTGAATACGCCAAGATGTTTTTTACACGAGTAGAAGACTCGGCTGATTTAATCGCGCAATTTTATCCTGCTGATGACACTTTACATCAATCTTATGTGTTGCTTTGGAAGATCCATGCAGAGCAGGGATTACAACAAGCGGCTTACCAAACTTCCCCTATGTCTGCGTTAATTGACTCGTGGGTTTTCACTGCCCAAATGAATCAGTTTTATAGCCAAGGCGACGGCGCGGATCTGTTCGCGACGGATGATGCAGTAGAGACCGCTCGTTTTCTTGATCAAGAAGCCGAGAAGCTGGCAAAGGGTGTATTGAGTTCGAGTGATTTCAAAAACAGCAAAGCGTTCGTTGCGCAGTTTTCTGCTAGCCACCCATTTAAAGACCTCACATTCAGAAGCACACCTGCTTACCGTGAATGGCTAAATTACCTTGGTAAAGACGAGTCGCAAATCGTCCAGAGCTTAGGCACCATGCCAGAAGCAATGAGTGACGCATCTGATCGTTTAAGCCTTATGGCTGACCAGACACCGAAACTGATGACGTGGAAAGCTGAGTTGGTTGCATTGAATAGCTCGCTAACGGGTGAAGACCTATCGATGACGCTGGAAAGCCTTCGTCAAACATCAGCAAGCATGCAAGACTTCATTGAGAACAATCCGGAGTACATGCAAACACTGGCTTCTATTATGTCGACAGAAATGCAACCATTGCTCAACGACCTCAGTGATAAAACCGACCAAAAATTAGCGATGCTGAGTGATGAACGTGTGGCATTAGAAAAAATGGTGACACGTGAGAGAGAAGCTCTAGTAGAGATGATTGCGAAAGAGCGCATCGAGATTGCCGGCATTGTGACTTCAGAAAGAGAACTGTTCACGCAAGACCTTGATCGCGTCTCTCAAGAGGTGGTGGTACTGGCGATTGATAAGCTAATGGAGTTAATCAAAGGTGTGATTATCTACTTCATCCTGTTTATCTTAGTAGTGTTCTTTGCACCGTTAGGCATCGGTTACTGGTTGGGTAAACGAACCGCCAATAAATAGATAAATAAGTAAATCAGCAGATCAAAAAAGAGCGCTCTAGGGCGCTCTTTTTGCATTTATCCATTAACGTTTTGAGTTACGTTCGAAAGCGTTAGCTCCTGAACTTAAGCTTGTTGCTTGCTTAACTCTGTTGCTTCTTCAGCTTCAAACGCTGGTGCTGTTGGTTCACACTTATCAACGAACCAACCCATGTAAGATGTCACGATAGTCACGATGATACAGATGAAGCTTAACCACATGAAGGGTGCGTAAGACAGCGTCGCAACACCAAGAATACTCGCCATGTAGATACCGTTATCACTCCAGGGAACCATACCCGACGTTAGCGTGCCACCAAACTCAGCATTACGAGATAGGTTCTTACGCTTGTAGCCTAAACGGTCGTAGTTTTTCGCACAGATTTTTGGTGTAAGGATTAACGATACGTACATTGCAGAACCGAATACGTTACCCATGAAAGCCGTACCAATTGTGCTCGTCGCTAGTGAACCTGCGCTGTTTACGCGGCGCTCAAACACCTTAGCGATTGTCTCTAGTACGCCCACTTTATCCAGTAAGCCACCAAAACCTAGACCAAATACGATAACCGCCACTGAACCCAGCATTGAAGACATGCCGCCACGGTTAAGAATCGAATCAATAAACTCTACGCCAGATGAGATTGAGAACGGTGCCCAAGCCGTGTTGAATGCCGTTAGGAAGTCGATATCTTGGATCATGACTGCCCAGATAATACCCAGCAGAGAACCAAAACTGATGACCGGGAATGAAGGCATACGGAAAGCCAACAGACCAAGCACGATAAGTACCGGAACGAATGAGTAAGGCGTGATGTAGAACTGAACTTCCATTGCTTTGATTACAGAGTCTACTTGGCTCATGTCAACGTTGCCCGCGTAGTGGAAACCAAACGCAGTAAACATGATGCCTGTAATCACGTAGCTGATTAACGCAACTGGAAGCATGCCCTTGATGTGTTCAACCACTTCAACACCAGACATTGAAGAAGCCAGAATCACTGAATCAGAAAGAGGAGACATCTTGTCACCGAAGTAACAGCCTGACAGCACGGCACCTGCAGTAATCGGTGCTGGAACACCTAGGCCTTGGCCGATACCCATCATCGCGATACCTGCTGTACCCGCAGCACCCCAAGAAGTACCGGTCGCCAATGCAGTTAGAGAACAGATGATCATGGTCGCTAAAAGGAAGATAGAAGGGTGGATAGCTTTCAGACCATAGTAAATGATAGTAGGTACGATCCCGCCTGAGATCCAAGTACCAACAAGAGCGCCAACGGCTAAAAGTATTAAAACCGCGCCTAAGCCATTGGATATTCCTTTGAGTGCTGCTTTTTCTAAGTCTTTGTATTGGTGTCCAAGACGAATACCAAGAACCATGATAATGAACCAGCCAATATACAAGGCAAGTTGAATTGGAAGGTCAAGCTTTGCAGTAAAGGAAAAAGCAAGGGATAGAAATAGTCCTAACGCGATGAATACCTGCAATAGGTTCGGTAGGCGAGTTTTACTCTGCTTCATAAAAGCCTCTTGTGATTTCGAGCATTTATAGTGCTTCGTTATAGTGTGTGGTGCAAAACGGACACTACAGTAATTAGTTTATTATATCGAAAAAATACGCCCAAGTTGTGATATTTGACTGTTAACTCAATCAATTGTGGTTTCATAATCTAAATTTTTGTTACATTCATGATTGTTACATGTTGAAATCTGTCGCACGTTGTTTTCGTTTTGTAAAATAAAACTCTGATTAACCTTGGTTTAAAAGAGGGATTTACTGTTTGTGATGAGCGTCGATTGAATCGACTTTGGCGATGTAAATGTTTGAATTTGACGATAATGGACGCTTAATCAATGAGGTGGAGATGGAATGTCGATACAGAGATAACTGCACGATTCATTACGTTCACTTAAAAGAAACGAAAAAGTTACACTTTTTGACAAAAAGCACTTGAGTTCTGTTTCTGAAAAACTTATAGATGGGGGAGAGCAATTTTTAATTTATACATGGAGAGTGAGCGATGAGAGTAGGTCTAGTTGGTTGGCGCGGTATGGTTGGTTCTGTACTGATGCAACGTATGGTTGAAGAGAAAGACTTCGACTTGATTGAGCCTGTTTATTACAGCACATCTCAGATTGGTATTCCTGCCCCTGTTTTAGGTGGTAAAGATGCGGGTCTACTTCAAGACGCTTTTGATATTGATAGCCTAAAACAGCTTGATGCTGTGATTACCTGTCAAGGCGGCGATTACACATCAAAAGTATACCCAGCACTGCGTCAAGCAGGTTGGAAAGGTTACTGGATTGATGCAGCATCTACTCTGCGTATGGATGCTGATTCAATCATCACTCTTGATCCTGTTAACTTGGCTCAAATCCAGCAAGGCATTCACAGCGGCACCAACACGTTCGTTGGCGGTAACTGTACTGTGAGCTTAATGCTTATGGCTCTAGGTGGTCTGTACGAGAAAGGCATGGTTGAGTGGATGAGTGCCATGACTTACCAAGCAGCTTCTGGTGCGGGTGCTAAGAACATGCGTGAGCTGATCTCACAAATGGGTGTGATCAACGACAGCGTAAGTTCTGAGTTAGCAAACCCTTCAAGCTCAATTCTTGATATCGATAAGAAAGTGGCTGATACGATTCGTTCATCTTCATTCCCAACAGACCAATTTGGTGCTCCGCTTGCAGGCTCACTGATTCCTTGGATCGATGTGAAGCGTGAAAACGGTCAGAGTAAAGAAGAGTGGAAAGCCGGTGTTGAAGCGAACAAGATTCTTGGTCTAGATGGTCAGCCAATCCCAATTGATGGTACTTGTGTACGAATCGGTGCAATGCGTTGTCACGCTCAAGCACTAACGATCAAGCTTAAGCAAGACGTGCCAATGGACGAGATCGAAGAGATCATCGCAACGCACAATGATTGGGTTAAAGTGATTCCTAATGACCGCGACATCACGGCACAGGAGCTAACACCAGCGAAAGTAACAGGCACAATGTCTGTACCTGTCGGTCGTCTGCGTAAGATGTCGATGGGTAACGACTTCCTAAACGCCTTCACGGTTGGTGACCAACTACTTTGGGGTGCTGCAGAACCACTACGTCGTACTCTACGCATTATCCTTGCTGAGAAATCGTAATAGGCAAGATTGCTTAAATTCTATTAGCTGATAAACCGAAAGGGTTGACGACAAACGTCAACCCTTTTTAGTTTATTGCTACCTCGTTATTCGGCCCTCGAAACTGCCCTTAAATCTCTTCGCATCTCGCTACTCGAATCTCGTGTCTGCTTTTATTTCTCGTCGGTGACGACACGCTTGTCTGGATCCGCTAATTCGCTAGCACAGTGCTTGCAATACATGGCGTCTGAATCATGACCCGCTCGGTTACAGTTCGGGCACTTAACCAATTCTTTGTGCGAGTTCATCTCATTACTGAGTTCTGCAGTAATGATCCCGGTTGGCACTGCTAAGATAGAGTAACCCAATAGCATGGTCAGTGATGCTATGGCTTTACCAAGCGCGGTCTGCGGCACCATGTCACCATAACCTACCGTAGTGATAGTCACGATGGCCCAATAGATACTGTGAGGAATACTGGTGAAGCCATTGTCAGGACCTTCAATAACAAAGATCAAGGCGCCAAAGATAACCACCAAGATGCCGACGGTGCTAAAGAAGATCAGTATCTTTCGTCGTGCCATTAATAGTGAGCGCAACAGAATATTGGAATCTTGCAGGTAGCGAACCAGCTTTAGAATTCGGAAGATACGCATCACACGCAGCAGTCTCACCACACCCATAAATGAAGCGCCTGGGAAGATGATTGCTAGGTAGGTCGGAAGAATCGCCAATAGGTCAACGACACCATAAAAACTGGTGGCGTAAGATTTTGGCTTTGGGGAGCAATAGAGCCTTAACAAATACTCAAGAGTGAAGAGTGCAGTGAAGGTGTATTCGATATAACGCAGCTGTTGTGACCATTCGGTCATCACATTAGGGATGGATTCTAAGATCAGAACCAACAGCGAAGCCAAGATTGCAACGATCAGAGTTATATCAAATGCACGTCCGGCTGGCGTGTGAGTACCAAAGATAATGACGTACAAATGATGCTTGAGTGGCTTGCGTGACATAAGGAGAGGTTCGTCTTCTGTTAAATGCATTAACAGTCATTATACAAGCTTCATAATAACGAGGCGAGTGAAAGCCCAATTGCTTTACTCGCCTCATCTATATTTCAATATTGTTGCCCTTTATAGAGCAACCGAAATGTTGTTAAACGTTATGCCAAGCCTGGGAACAGATTACGTAGGCCATTGGCGATGAACTCGATGCCCAATGCGCCAAGAATCAGACCCATGATACGAGTGATCACGTTGATACCCGTTTGACCTAAAAAGCGAACGATAACCGGCGCTGAACGGAACAAAAGCCAAGAGCACGTTGCGAATGCGATGATGCTAATGCCGATGCCGACCGTATCAATAGCAGCAGGGTAGCGAGAACCATAAACAATGGTCGAGCTGATTGCACCTGGGCCTGCCATTAGCGGCATAGCAAGTGGAACAACGCCGATCTGCTCTTTGCTGATGTATTCAGACTTCTCTTGTTTGTTCTGCTTATCTTCACCGAGCTTACCGCTCATCATCGAAAATGCGATGCTCAATAACAGTAAGCCACCAGCAACGCGGAATGAATCCAACGAGATGCTAAACATATCAAGAAGCATTTGCCCTGCAACAAGTGACATAATCAAGATCACGGCAACAGCAATATTTGCTTGTAAGGCTGTCCTGTTCCTCTCTTCTGGCGGCATATGAGCAGTAAGAGAAACAAAAACAGGCATGATGCCGATTGGGTTTACGGCAGCAACAAGCCCAAGGAAGAATTGCATAAAAATTGCGAGTTCTAAGCCTTGCATGAGAGCGATCTCCAGTTAGCGTACTTAAGGTTGAAGGGTTGATCTGTGAATAGTTTAGGCGCGTAATGTAAGGGACAAACTCAATTTACGCGAATGAAAAAAACTAACTTGAAATGGGTGATTCTTTTTAGAAAAACTAATTGAATCTCACTTTTGTTTTAAGCCTGTTGCAAGCTAGCTGGTAGTGTTTCATTTTGTAATTTATTATTGAGTAACTGTTAACCGACGCACGAAATTAATAAAAATTATGTCAGAATCTAGCCCGTACAACGCTATGGATATACTCTCAGTAGCACGAATATAGCTGTATACATGTAATTTAACGGACTAAAAATGAAACTTTTTTACAGTTTATTACGCTATGTAGAAAAAAGTTGTCTGTTTGCTTGTTTTTTGCGCGAACGAAAAGTGTGAGTTTAATCTATATAAATCATGCTCTTAAGTTCATTTTTGCGATTGCCTTACTACTTTCTGGTTAATTCTTTTTGGGTAACTGATCTGGGTCAATTTTTTTCACACAGTGAAATAATATACTCAGCCCTGAAAGCAATTTACTAAGAACGCTGGTGTTTAAGGTTAACGGCAAGCAGCGAATTTAATAAAAAGTTTTTAATATTTATTATTTTAGGAGATCCACCATGCCTGTAACTAACTTAGCGGAACTTGATGCTCTAGTAGCTCGCGTTAAAGCAGCACAAGAAGAGTTTGCAACATTCTCTCAAGAGAAAGTAGACGCAATCTTCCGCGCAGCTTCTCTTGCTGCTAACCACGCTCGTATTCCACTTGCTCAACAAGCAGTTGCTGAATCTGGAATGGGTATTGTTGAAGATAAGGTTATCAAAAACCACTTTGCATCTGAATTTATCTACAACAAATACAAAGACGAAAAAACATGTGGCATCTTAGAAGAAGATGACAACCTAGGCACAATGACTATCGCTGAGCCTGTAGGTATCATCTGTGGTATCGTTCCAACAACGAACCCAACTTCTACAGCAATCTTCAAATCTCTAATTTCTCTTAAGACACGTAACGGCATCATCTTCTCGCCACACCCACGTGCAAAGAACTCAACTAACGACGCAGCGAAACTAGTTCTAGACGCAGCTGTTGCAGCTGGTGCTCCAAGAGACATCATCGGTTGGATCGACCAACCATCTGTAGAGCTTTCTAACGCGCTTATGAAGCACGACGGTATCGCACTTATCCTTGCTACTGGTGGTCCAGGCATGGTTAAAGCAGCATACTCTTCAGGTAAGCCTGCTATCGGTGTTGGTGCTGGTAACGTTCCTGTCGTTATCGATGAAACAGCTGACATCAAACGTGCTGTAGCATCTATCCTTATGTCTAAGACTTTCGATAACGGCGTAGTATGTGCTTCTGAGCAAGCTGCAATCGTAGTTAGCGAAGTATATGACGAAGTTAAAGAGCGTTTCGCTTCTCACAAAGCTCACGTTCTATCTAAAGCTGACGCTGATAAAGTACGTAAAGTTCTGCTTATCGACGGCAACCTAAACGCTAAAATCGTAGGTCAACCTGCTCCAGCAATCGCTGAAATGGCTGGTGTTAAAGTTCCTGCTGATACAAAAGTACTTGTAGGTGAAGGTCTTGGTAAAGTTTCTTACGATGACGAATTCGCTCACGAGAAACTATCTCCAACTCTAGGTCTATTCCGCGCAGATGACTTCGAAGACGCAGTTGCTCAAGCGGTAACTATGGTTGAAATCGGTGGTATCGGTCACACATCTGGTCTTTACACTAACCAAGATACTAACGCAGACCGCATCCGTTACTTCGGTGACAAGATGAAGACTGCTCGTATCCTAATCAACATCCCGACTACTCACGGTGGTATCGGTGACCTGTACAACTTCAACGTTGCACCTTCTCTAACTCTAGGTTGTGGTTCATGGGGTGGTAACTCTATCTCTGAGAACGTAGGTCCTAAGCACCTTATCAACAAGAAAACTGTAGCGAAGCGAGCTGAAAACATGTTGTGGCACAAACTACCTAAGTCTATCTACTTCCGTCGTGGTAGCCTTCCAATCGCAATGAGCGACCTAGAAGGTAAGAAACGCGCATTCCTAGTAACTGACCGTTTCCTATTCAACAACGGTTACGCAGATGACGTAGTTAGCTTGCTTAAAGCACAAGGCATCGAAGTTCAAACTTTCTTCGACGTAGAAGCGGATCCAACGCTATCTGTTGTTGAGAAAGGCGCTGAAGCAATGAAGAGCTTCCAACCTGACGTAATCCTTGCTCTAGGTGGCGGTTCTCCAATGGATGCTGCTAAGATCATGTGGGTTATGTACGAGCACCCAGAAACTCACTTCGAAGAACTAGCAATGCGCTTTATGGACATCCGTAAACGTATCTACAAGTTCCCTAAAATGGGTCAAAAAGCTGAGCTTGTATGTATCACTACAACTTCAGGTACAGGTTCAGAGGTTACTCCATTCGCTGTTGTTACTGACGACAAGACTGGTGCTAAATACCCACTAGCTGATTACGAAATCACGCCAAACATGGCTATCGTTGATGCGAACCTAGTAATGAACATGCCTAAGTCTCTAACAGCGTTCGGTGGTTACGATGCAGTAACTCACGCTCTTGAAGCTTACGTATCTGTTCTAGCGAACGAGTACTCAGACGGTCAAGCTCTTCAAGCTCTTAAGATGCTTAAAGAATACCTACCATCAAGCTACAAAAATGGTGCGGCTGACCCAATAGCTCGTGAGAAAGTACACAACGCAGCAACTATCGCTGGTGTAGCATTTGCGAACGCATTCCTAGGTGTGTGTCACTCAATGGCTCACAAAATTGGTGCTGAGTTCCACCTACCACACGGTCTTGCTAACGCACTACTTATCTCAAACGTTGTACGTTACAACGCGAACGATAACCCAACTAAGCAGACTGCATTCTCTCAGTACGACCGTCCACAAGCACGTCGTCGTTACGCTGAAGTTGCTGACCACCTAGGCCTAAGCCAAGCTGGTGACCGTACAGCTCAGAAGATTGAACGTCTACTGACTTGGTTAGAAGAGCTTAAAGTTGACCTAGACATCCCACTATCTATCCAAGCTGCGGGTGTTAACGAGTCTGACTTCATCGCTAAACTAGACGAGCTAGCTGTTGAAGCGTTCGATGACCAGTGTACAGGTGCTAACCCACGTTACCCTCTAATCACTGAGCTAAAAGAAGTTCTAACAACTTCTTACTTCGGCCAACCATACGTTGAAGGCGAAACTTTCGAAGGTACTACAGTTATCCTTAAGAAAGCAGACCAAAAGCCAGCTGAAGCGAAAGCGCCAAAAGCTAAAAAAGAAAAAGCTAACGCATAGTAAGTAAGCATTAGTTTTGAGATAAGTTTTCGCTAGCACGATACTTATCTATCGGGAAAAGATGAAAGCCCCAGTCGAGAGACTGGGGCTTTTTTTATGTTTGGTTCGTTTGTAAAACGGATTGAGAGGCAATAGCTCTGCTACTTAATATGAGCTGAGCCAGTCATGTTCAATTGGAATAGGGAGTTAAACCTCTGCCGCGACAACTCGCCCACTGAAGTAGTCATTCGAGACAATGTATTCGGTTGTTCTGGTCAGCTCGTCTTGCAGCTGCGCCCAGTGACATCGGTTGAGCTTGCCATCGGAGTTATGAACGGCGGGAACAACGCCACCGACTCGAATGCCAAAGGGAGTCAGCTCTTTCGCCCAACTATGGGTAAAGCCAGTGATCATTGAGTTTGCGCTCTCTAAGCCAGACACATCGTGAAAGTCATCATGAGATATCACATTCACAATCACGCCTTCCTTATCTTCCTCTCGCAATCTCTCAGCACTGATTTGCCCAAATGCGAACAGGGTCGATGCCATCGATGAGAGATCATTAATAAAGCTGCTCACAGGCTGATCGCCAATTAGGCTAGGCATTGGGGAGCTTATCCAGTTATTGACCAGCACATCGGGTGTCGTGTTGAAGGTGGTTTGAATAAAATCATATACGCTGAGAATCGCTTGGCTGTCATTGCCTTTGAGCGTGTAGTGGTAAACAGAGTCAGAAAACCGGGCACACTGTAGATACGTCGCTTTAAGTGCTTCCGTGTCTTTATCACAAAGGATGACGGTGGCTCCAAGGTTAACAAAGTGGTTCGCAATCGCCCCCCCCAGTCGCGAGCCGGCAGATGTCACCAATATGATTGAGCTTTTTATTTCCATCCCAGTACCTAAACAAATCGTCCATGTCGGATAAGGATGGGTTAAAATTTATACAGCGGGTGTGAATTGGTTCAAACTAAGGTGTGCCAATTAATAAGTTTTTATGAAGTTAGTGGCACGTCACATTTTGTAGTAACTTCAAGCGGTAACCGACATCAGGTGTTTTTAGGTTGCCTAAGGCTAGTGGTTCATATCATTCGTGTGAATACTTTGAAGTGTGCGAGTTAGTCGAAGAAGAGCTATGGATAGACAGCGAAAAAGGGAAAGGTAGGCGACCGCTATACTTGAGCTTGAATTTGATACTGACGTTGCGCGGTGGTTAGCTCATTGTAGAGCGTGGCATGTGGCAAATCAGGTAAATGCTTGTTTGCGAGTTTGCGTCGGTCATGACCAGAAAGGTTTTGGTAAACCTCTTCGGGTAAGTCGGCTGTATCTTCAGGCATGAAGGCAAGCGCTTCAGGTTTCAAGTAATGGCTGAGTTTGGCGCTGGCAAGGCTAGCTTGATGAAAATGATTAGATTGCTGAGCTGAAATCTCATATGAAGACTGGTTTGAACGCAGTTGTTGAGGTTCTGCTACGCCAAATTGTTTGCGCAGGCGATCTTCATTTGTCTCTGTGATTTCAATGGTGTCAATTGGCGTGCAATCACGGATATCATTAGAAAACATAGATAACAGCAACGCGAAATCTGCACGGCGACCTTGCTCAACCGCTTGGCTGATCCCGATGCCGAACTTCAGTTCGTTGATGATTCCTGGTTTGCCTAAAGTATGTATTTGCATGTCGCCTCTCATTGGATACACCTTTAACGGCATGGAGTCGGCAAACTTTAGTGTTTAATTACAGGCAAATAGAGAATTTATGTAGGGTTGGGAAGAAGGCTATCAATAGTTCGAGAAATAAGCGCTATTGGCGGGTTTATTACGAAATGTTTAGATTTTGTGGAACACGACAGATACAAAAAAGCTCACGCCGAGGCATGAGCTTTCAATAGATAACTCGCTATAAATAGCGCAGCGTAAGCAATAATTACTTAGCTAGGTTCTCTTCTACGAAAGACCAGTTTACTAGGTTCCAGAATGCAGCCATGTAGTCAGGGCGAACATTGCGGAAATCGATGTAGTAAGCGTGTTCCCATAGGTCAACAGTTAGAAGTGGAGTAACACCTTCTTCTGTTAGAGGAGTAGCAGCGTTAGAAGTGTTAACGATGTCTAGAGAACCGTCAGCTTTCTTAACTAACCAAGTCCAAGAAGAACCGAAGTTGTTGATTGCTGAATCAGTGAATTTCGCTTTGAATTCTTCGAAAGAACCGAATGCAGCGTTGATAGCTTCTGCAACAGCGCCAGTTGGTTCGCCGCCCGCTTTAGGAGCAAGACAGTGCCAGTAGAACGTGTGGTTCCAGATTTGAGCAGCGTTATTGAAAACACCACCAGTAGAAGTCTTAACGATCTCTTCTAGTGTTTTGCCTTCAAACTCAGTACCTGGGATAAGGCCGTTTAGCTTAACAACGTAAGTGTTGTGGTGCTTACCGTGGTGGAAATCTAGCGTTTCTGCTGAGATGTGTGGTTCTAGCGCGTCTTTCGCGTAAGGAAGAGCCGGTAGTTCAAATGCCATTGCTCAATTCTCCATTGATATGAAAGAGTTAACTCTTTCGATTGCTTCCAGTGATATTATTATTCATGGCTCGCTATACTGCCAACCATGGTCAATTTGCTGACTTGCGATATAGTTTAGCAAGTTTTTACTTTATTAAAAGCTTATTTCATTACTTTTGTGTGAATTGTTAGCTTAGCTTGTTAACCGCTTTTTTTATATGGTTTTTATTCTTTTAGTTTGGGGTAGAATAAAGGCAATAAAAGCCGTAATCCATTAACGAGGAAGCAATGGAAACTATCGATAAAATCAAACAGCAAATTGAAGAAAACACTATTCTACTGTACATGAAAGGTTCTCCTAAGCTACCTAGCTGTGGTTTCTCTTCTCAAGCGTCTCAAGCTCTAATGGCATGTGGCGAAAAATTTGCTTACGTAGATATCCTACAAAACCCTGATATCCGTGCAGAGCTTCCTGCTTACGCACAGTGGCCAACTTTCCCACAACTTTGGGTTGAAGGTGAGCTAATCGGTGGTTGTGACATCATTCTTGAGATGTTCCAAAAAGGCGAACTTCAGCCAATCATCAAAGAAGCAGCGGCTAAAGTTGCTGGCGATGACGCTGAATAAGTTCTAGCCTTTGCGCTGAATAAGTTCTAGCCTTTGCGCTGAATAGTTAAAATGAGGGGCCTTAATCAGGCTCCTTTTTTGTTTGAATTGATCGAATCATAGACTCGATAAGGAATGAACAATGAACGTAAAACTTCATTATGTGCATGATCCAATGTGCAGCTGGTGTTGGGGTTACAAGCCAACACTTGAGTTATTGAAACAACAATTGCCTGCGAGCATTGAGTTTAACTATGTAGTGGGTGGTTTGGCCCCGGATTCTGATGAGCCAATGTCAGAAGAGATGAAAGGCAAGCTGCAAGCGATTTGGAAGCAGATCGAAGCTAAGTTGGGTACTGAGTTTAACCATGATTTTTGGACAGAGTGCCAACCTGTTCGCAGTACTTACCCTGCGTGCCGTGCCGTGATTGCTGCAGGTTTTCAAGACCACTACGAAGCGATGCTTGAAGCGATTCAACATGCTTACTACCTTCGTGCGATGTTGCCACATAGCCAAGACACACATTTGCAGTTGGCTGAAGAGCTAGGTATGAATGTTCAACAGTTTGAAAATGACCTTTCTAGCAAGTTATTGGAAAGTGAGTTAGATGACCAGCTAGGCTTTAAAGAAGCGATGGGTGTATTTTCTTACCCGACCTTAATGCTTGAAGTGAACGGCATCTTTAGTGAAGTTGAATTGGATTATCATTCAACGGAAGCGACGCTTAAGTCTATTCGCGAAATTTTAGTGAGTAATGCTCCCGCTGCGTAATTCAGCGAGAGTCATCTGTATTCGCAATGATTTCTAAGGCTTACTCATCAGAGTAAGCCTTTTTTGTTTGGTGTCGCTAGTTCAATGAGAGTGAGCGGAAGGAAGAGTAGAATGAATCTCAGAGACAAAAAAGACCGCACGAGGCGGTCTTTATAAAAGTGAGTGTAGGGCTCTTTAACTACAAACCTAATTACAGAACCATGGCTGCAATCCAACCGAATACGATCAGTGGGATGTTGTAGTGCAGGAATGTTGGAACTACGGTTTCCCATACGTGCTCGTGTTGACCATCAGCATTTAGACCAGACGTTGGACCTAATGTTGAGTCAGAAGCCGGAGAGCCCGCATCACCAAGTGCTGCAGCTGTACCTACTAGAGCGATTGTTGCCATAGGCGAGAAGCCAAATGCTGCTGCTAGTGGAACGTAGATGGTAGCAAGGATCGGAATCGTAGAGAACGAAGAACCGATCCCCATTGTTACTAATAGACCAACGATGAGCATAAGCAGTGCTGCTAGAGGCTTGTTGTCGCCGATGCTTGTTGAAAGTGCTTCAACCAGAGATTCAACGCCACCTGTTTGCTTCATAACTGCCGCGAAACCTGCCGCTGCAATCATGATGAAACCGATCATTGCCATCATGTGAACGCCCTTGGTGAAGACATCTTGTGTCTCTTTCCAAGCAATTACGCCACCGAAGGTAAATACCATGAAACCCGTTAGAGCACCGATGATCATAGAACCTGTCGATAGTTGAACCGTTAGTGCTGCAATGATACCCGCGGCTGCAACTAGGATGTGTTTCTTGTTGATCTCTTTCACTTCTGTTGAAACAACAGTGTGAGAAGTTTCTTTGTATTGGCGAGGCTTACGGTAAGTAAAGAATACTGCAGTAAGAAGACCGAAGATCATGCCTGCTGCTGGTAACAACATTGCCATAGGTACTTGGCTTGCTACAACGTTTTCGAGACCATTGTCGTGAAGGTTTTTAAGCAGGATGTTGTTTAGGAAGATGCCACCAAAACCAATCGGTAACACCATGTAAGGTGTAATCAGACCAAAAGTCAGCACACACGCAACTAGACGACGGTCTAGGTTCATTTTTGCGAATACGCCTAGTAGAGGTGGGATTAAGATTGGGATAAAGGCGATATGTACCGGAATCACGTTTTGCGAAGACATGGTCACTAAGATCAACGACGCAAGCATGCCGTATTTAAGACCAGTCGATGCTGCACTGTTCTCTTTGCCGTGAATGCGTTTGATAACACTTTGAGCAAGGAGATCTGTGATACCAGAACGTGAGATAGCTACAGCGAATGTACCAAGCATAGCGTAGCTAAGTGCAATCGTTGCACCGCCGCCTAATCCACTTTCGAAAGCCGCGACTGCGTCGTTCAAGCTCATACCAGAGGCTACGCCACCGATAATTGCACTGAACGTCAGAGCAACGACTACATTTACGCGCATCAAAGCTAAAACAAGCATGATGCAAACTGAAATTACAACAGGATTCATATTATTCTCGGGATGTTGTGTTTTTTATGAAGGCAATACGAAAAAACGTTTACCGACTCTATTTTTTATTCTTCGTCAACAAGAGGCCAACCACCAAGGGCTTTCCATTTGTTTACAATGCCGCAAAATAACTCTGTGGTTTTTTGCGTATCATACAAAGCAGAGTGTGCTTCTTTGTTGTCAAATTCCATCCCTGCAGTGCGGCAAGCTTTAGCCAAAACGGTTTGACCGTAGGCAAGACCACTAAGAGCTGCAGTGTCAAAAGTAGCAAATGGATGGAAAGGGACGCGTTTAAGCTTACAGCGCTCACTTGCCGCATTAACGAAGTTCAAATCGAATGTAGCGTTGTGAGCAACCATGATTGCGCGACTGCAATCTGAAGCTTTTTGTTCTTTTCTCACTAGCTTGTAGATTTCTTTAAGGGCTTCTTGTTCCGACACAGCACCACGTAATGGGCTAAATGGGTCTTTAATTCCGTTAAAGTCTAATGCTGCCTGCTCTATATTTGCGCCTTCAAAAGGCTCAATGTGAAAATGAAGCGTTGATGCAGGGTGCAGATCTCCGTTCTCATCCATTTTTAATGTAATGGCACAGATTTCTAATAATGCATCGGTTTCAGCGTTAAACCCTGCGGTTTCCACGTCGATGACCACTGGAAAATAGCCGCGAAAGCGTTTTTTTAGGGTCAGAGCTTCGTTTTCTACAGTCATGTTAGCCCAAATAAGTGTGATTAAGGCTGCATTATTGCAGATAATAGCAGTGATAAAAACAAGGTAAGGGCAATAAATCTTAAATTACCCAACCCATTACGGCTTGATAATTGCATATTTAAACGTGAGAGAAAAATGCGGCAATTGGCTGCATTGTTAAACGAATTGCTTAAGAGATACTCCACTTTATGAAGAAACAACTCATAACAGGTTCAATGCTATTTTCGCTACTTGTGTCGTCATCGGTCATGGCACAAGAAAAGCGTTACGGAGCATCTCCTCAACAGTCGACATGGGAGATGGTAGCCAACACGCCACTTGAATGTCGCTTGGTCCACCCAATTCCAAACTTTGGTGATGCTGAGTTCTCATCTCGCGCGAGTAAAAAAATCATTTTGGACTTTGAGCTTAAAATGCGCCGTCCAATGGGTGCGACGCGCAATGTAAGCTTGATCTCTATGCCGCCACCTTGGCGTCCGGGTGAAAGTGCTGATCGTATGACAACCATTAAGTTCTTCCAGCAATTTGACGGCTATGTCGGCGGTCAAACAGCTTGGGGCATCTTGAGTGAGTTGGAGAAAGGGCGTTATCCGACATTCAGCTACCAAGAGTGGCAGAGCCGAGATCAACGTATCGAAGTGTCGTTGTCGTCGGTGTTGTTCCAAGAAAAATACAATGTGTTCAGTGACTGTGTTGCTAACCTGCTGCCTTACAGCTTTGAAGATATCTCTTTCACTATTTTGCATTACGACCGCAACAGCGACCAGCTGAACAAGTCGTCGCGCAAAAGGCTGAGCCAGATTGCCGATTACGTTCGCTATAACCAAGACATCGACCTTGTGCTGGTGGCAACGTACACCGACTCTGTCGACAGCAAAGGGATTAGCCAAAACCTTTCAGAGCGCAGAGCAGAATCGTTAAGAGAGTACTTCAAATCTCTAGGCCTGCCAGAAGATCGTATCCAAGTGCAAGGCTATGGCAAGCGTCGTCCGATTGCGGACAATAACTCGCCAATTGGTAAAGATAAGAACCGACGTGTTGTGATCTCTTTAGGTCGCACACAGGTTTAAGCTAAACAACAGCTTGTTTTGAAATGACAAAGCCCGTCTTGATGACGGGCTTTTTTATGTTTTAAATTTGGAGTCGTTGTTTTAACGGAACTTGTTTAATTCAAGCGGAAGCGGGCGATCATTTCACAGTTGGTCGCGGTATCGATCTTTTCCACCATAGAGGCAATTTTAGGGTTTGGGTGGCGTTTCATGAAATCGATCAGCGCTTTCTTACAGCAACCAATAGAATCGATAAAGCTTGAACATTGAGTATTAGGGCACTGAGGGATCAGTGTGAGTACCTTTTCAGAAGCCAGTTGAAGATACTTGAGCTCGTATTCAGTGTCGCCAGCCCAACGCCAGAATTGAGCAAGATTGTGGCAAGAAATCACCGAAATCAGTAACCGCTCATCGGCTTGAATATCGGTGCGTTCTGTAATTTCTTCACTTAAGTTCAAAGCCTGCTGATAATGAAGAATACTTCGTACAGGATCGTCGAGCTGCAATGCAGTATCGGCAAGTAACGTGTGTTTTTCCCATTCGCTAATCATTGTATTACCTCATTAATCAATAGGTGGTTAATTTAAATAATAATTATTATCATGTAAAGTTTCATCAATGAGATTGTTAAGAATAATTGGTGAAGCATATCGATTATGGGGAGAGTGATAAAAAAGAAGCGAGCATAGTGCTCGCTTCTTTTTTATTTCATCAGGCGTTCAAACTCAACTTCTCAAAGAAGTTAAGGAATTAACCTTCTAGACCTGCGCTTGCTTGTTTGTTCTGAATCAGCTCAATCATGTAGCCATCAGGATCTTTAACGAACGCAATGTGTGTAGAGCCGCCTTTAACCGGACCCGCTTCTCGCGTTACGTTGCCGCCAGCTGCTTTAATCGCATCACACGTTGTGTAGATGTCATCAACACCGATAGCAACGTGACCAAAAGCAGAGCCAAGATCGTATTCCGTGGTGCCCCAGTTGTAAGTCAGCTCAATCACTGCGCCTTGAGATTCGTCGCCAAAGCCAACGAAAGCCAGTGTGTATTCGTACTCTTTGTTTTCGTTCTTACGTAATAGCTGCATGCCCATTACATTGGTGTAGAACTCGATAGACTTGTCTAGATCACCCACGCGTAGCATGGTGTGTAAAATACGACCGTTTGACATGATTTGCTCCTAGCTTGTTATTGGTTGTTTCTTTTATAGCACTATATATGAGCAAGCTCATAAGCAACACCAAAGAGATGATGAGTTTGGTCATATTTTCTTATTCTCATCATCTATCTTACTCTCCCCCTCTGCCTTTTTTCTTATTTGTATTACAAGAAATTAAAGAGCGACGGCCTTATTAATTTGTCAGTCACTAGCGCTTAATTCGCAGTTTTGCATAAATAGTAAGTTTGAGTGTTGGTCTTTTTTGTAATGGCCAAGAATGGCCTTGGTTGTTGAATTGTGACTTATATCTCCATCTTGTTGCTGATTTCCTTTCGTTTTTACAATTGGCATCTAACTTTCCATTTTATCAATTTATGATTACGCCAACATCTCCCTGTTTATAGAAAGGTTATTCCGATGTTTTACTTCGTTATTAAGGAATTTTCGATAAAATACGCCGATAACCAATGGTTTTTACGAAAGTGCAAAGGGTGTCTATTTTTTGTGCTTATCTTTTTTAAACAATAGTTTGGGCTTGTATTGTTTGTTTTATGTTTGATGTTTGATGTGGTTGTGTTTTCAAAGTAGTTGTCAAGTGTGTATCAAGTGTATCTTTTGCGATCTTTGCTAAATAGACAATCCTTACTATATAGTTTTTCAAGCGCACCAAATCGACTAAATATTCACTTTTGATTTGTGCGATTTTTCTATCACATAAGAATAAGTATTATTTTATTACATTAGCCTCGGCGTGAGGCATTGATGTGGAGTACTCAAATGACGAGTAAATGGTTTACACAACAAAGTTCAGATGTTTTAAACGAACTGAACGCAGATCAAACGACAGGTTTATCAACTTCTGAAGCGGATGCACGCTTAGAGAAGCACGGCACTAACGAACTGACTGCACAAGAGTCAGCTTCTGCGTGGGAACTGTATATTCATCAATATAAAAACCCACTGATTTTTATTCTAGCTGTTGGTGCAATCGTTTCTTGGTCTACTGGCCACGCGATTGATGCTATTGCTATTGCAGTGATTATCCTTATCAATACTGGTATCGCGTTCTGGCAAGAATTTAAAGCTCAGAAAGGGATGGAAGCGCTAAAAGAAATGGCAGCTCCAGAAGCCGAAGTGATGCGCGATGGTAAATGGATCAGTGTTCCAGCTAAAACCCTCGTTCCTGGTGACATCATCAAAATTAATACTGGCGATATTCTGCCTGCTGATGTTCGTATTCTTGAGTCAAACCGTCTGACGGTAGATGAGGCTGCACTGACCGGTGAATCTGAGCCAGTGAATAAGCAGTCTGAACGCCTTGAAGATGAGACCCTTGGTCTTGGCGATCAGAAGAACATGGGCTTCATGACAACAATCGTGACTACAGGTACAGGCCTTGCTGTGGTAACAAGCACAGGTATGCAAACTGAAGTTGGTCACATCGCTGATATGATGAACCAAACGGAAGAGACGAAAACACCAATGCAAGAGCGTATGGACACCATCGCACTCGCATTATTGGTTGTTGCTCTTGTGGTTGTTGCTATTGTTTGTGCTATCGGTGTTTACCACGGTATGCCATGGTTAGAAATCCTAACAACAGGTATCTCTTTATCGGTTGCCGCTATTCCTGAAGGTTTACCAACGGTGGTTACTATCGTATTAACGATGGGCTCGACTAAGATGGTTAAGAATAATGCTTTGGCTAAACAGCTAGCAGCAATCGAAACGCTTGGTTCTACAACCGTTATCTGTTCAGATAAAACCGGTACGCTAACACAAAACCAAATGCAGGTGATGAAAGCGTACGATGTGTCTGGTCGTTACTGGGATGTGTCAGGTAAAGGTTTTGATCCTAAGGGTGAATTCATTACCAAAGGTCACAATGTCGAAGCGACAAACAGCCCTGCAATGATGAAAGGTCTTGTTGTTGCAACGCTTTGTAACGATGCTGAATATGTAAATGCTGATGGTAAATGGACGGTTCGTGGCAACCCGACAGAAGGTGCACTAATTGTTGCAGCTGCAAAAGCAGGTCTTAAACAAGATGAAATGCTATCAACGGGTGGCTACTCAATCGTTAAGAAGTTCCCGTTCGATTCTGGTCGTAAGATGGCTTCTGTTATCGTTCGTGACCCACAAGGTAAGCACTTCCTAGCATTGAAAGGTGCGCCAGATGTTGTTCTTGGTAAATCAACCAGCTTCATGGTTGACGGTGGTTTCGTACCAACGGTTGGCTGTGAAGTTTCAGGCAACTTGGCTCTCGATACCGCACCGTCTCAAGAGCTTCATTTAAACTTTGAAGCGGCAATCCAAACCTTTGGTGGTGATGCTCTGCGTACACTTGCCGTTGGTTTCCGTGAATTAAAAGAAGAAGAGCTTGAGTTAGATTTCCCTGAGCTTGAAAAAGACGTCAGCATCCTGGGTATCTATGGCATCATGGATCCACCACGCCCAGAAGTACGCGATGCAGTAAATAGCTGTTATAGCGCTGGTGTTCGTACGGTAATGATTACCGGTGACCACGCAGTCACGGCAGCAGCGATTGCTCGTGAAATCGGAATCATCCGTAGCGAAGACGATCTAGTGGTAACGGGTGCTGAGCTTGACCAAATGGATGACGAGAAGCTGTTGTCTATCTGTTCTCAGGTTGCAGTATTTGCCCGTGTTACTCCAGAGCACAAGCTGCGTATCGTAAAAGCGCAGCAAGAGAACAATGAAGTTGCCTCTATGACCGGTGACGGCGTGAACGATGCGCCAGCACTGCGTCGTGCAGACATTGGTGTTGCGATGGGTATTACAGGTACGTCTGTTGCGAAAGACTCAGGTGACCTTATCCTGTTGGATGACAACTTCAGTACTATCGTGAAGGCGGTACGTCAGGGTCGTCAAATTTTCGATAACCTACGTAAGTTTATCCGCCAAGCACTTACAGCGAACGTGGGTGAGGTTTCGGTAATCCTATTTGCATTCCTACTCATGGGACCAGATGTAGTACTTCCGCTAACTCCACTAATGATTTTATGGGTTAACCTCGTTTCTGATGGTCTACCAGCACTCGCACTCGGTGTTGAGCCAGAAGAGAAAGATCTCATGGAGCGTAAGCCAGGCAAACGTGACCAAGGCTTCTTCTCTAATGGTCTAGGCGCTCGTATCCTAACTCGTGGTCTCGCATTAGGTGGTCTAAGCTTTGTGACATTCTCTTACGCACTCGACGGTGGTTACAGTGCTCAATACGCACAAACCGTTGCGTTTTTAACACTGATCTTTGCTCAACTTTGGAGCTTGTTCGATGCACGTACGTTTACAACGATTTATCGTAAGAATCCGTTCACTAACCACTACCTACTTGGTGCGGTGGCAGTATCGGCTATCTTGTCTTTAAGCGTTGTGTACACAAGCTTCGGTCAGTTGGTATTCAGCACAGAAGCGCTAGAGTTTAATCACTTAATATCGTTAATCTTCATTGCAGCAGTACCAACATTTGTTCTATCTGCTATCAAAGAAGTGACTAAAGTGGAGTTTATCTAAGACAGACTTCTTAGCTAAATAATTGAATCCCGCCATAAAAGGCGGGATTTTTTATGCCTGTTGTCTTGGGAGCGCAGAATTAGAAGTGAAAACTTATGTAGAGGCGGATTCTAGAGAGTGGCAATAAAAAAGCAGCGCTTTAAGCGCTGCCGTATTGATTAATCGTTGTGAACGGAAAGACTAATCTTCGCTCTTTTCTTTGAATTTGTATTCTATGTACCAAAATCAACTCACAAAGTGAGTCACTATCAATTTAGCTAGTAATAGCGGGCCATAGCACAGCACCGACCTCAATAATTCGTTACAAATATTAGAATTTTTGTAAGCATAAGAAGTTTTGGACTCCTAAATTACGTAAATAATGCCAGAAAACCTTTACAAAAAGATAGTACCCAAAAAGTAAATTAAGATGAATAAGCACTGCAATCTTAGGCATAGAGCGGTTGTATCAATATTGTCGCTGTTTTCGTGAGCTATCATTTAGGGTAAGGCTAAACATGAAGACACCTTGTTCAATAATGTGTTCAACTATTTGAGGGCATTTCATTTTTGATCGTCAATTGCTCCAACAACCCCCACAAAATACTCACACAGCCCAACCCGAAACAGCCTAGTCGAACTTGCTGCATTCTTATAGATTCGCCCTTTGGCATCCAATTCCATAACCGTACAACTATCCCAGTGTTTGGCACCTTTACTGTAATCAAGGCCACCCAACGCTTTACCTGCCGACTTTAGGTAATTAAATGTAGCTCCATCACTAATCAACCGATGGATTGTTAACCCTAATGCTTGCCACACTTGTGGGGATAAGTGATAACCAGAACGACTATTTATGAATGCTTCAGCTTGTGGTTCAAGCCATGCTTTCAAGAAGTTAGAGATCTTGCTGACATAGCCATCGCTGAGCACAGAAGTAAGGCTTGTACCATTAGGTAACGTAACGTCCTTAGACATTTTACTGTATTCTTGAGTACCCATTCCAGCGACAGCACCAACGATCAATTTGAATAAAACATATTGAGTCGTGATGCAGCGCTCTGAAACCTTTACATGTTTGGAATCAAAACTCACACCACCGTAGGATTCGATATCAGTCTCTTTAACTAACTGTTCAATAAAGGGTCTTAGAGGGAACTGATCATCGGGAAGTAAATTTTGTCCTTCATCAAGGTGTGGAAGGCTTAACGCAGAATCAAGCACTTGGCTTTTTTTAAATAACTCAACGACATGCTTTTCATCTAATCCCTGCTCATCATCAAATATCACTCGAATTTCTACGCTTTCCATCGCTAGACGTTGTCTCAATTCGCTTTTCTGGTTTGCCTCTTTAACGCTTAACCTTGAACTGAACAAAAAAGTTTTTATTCCTAAAATTTTGCAGATAGCAACTAAGCCCAAAACATTGCCGACAATGCACGTATTCGATGGGACATAACTGAGTGTTGATAACGAATTAGAGGCTTTCTGAAAACTAGGCTTACCCGTAATTGCAAATGTTAGCGATAGCGGTGCGCTTACCACGTTATCAATCACGACTTTTTCTAGTTCAGCTTGAATGGCTTGTACTTTATTTGAATTTGTTGAATTAACCGCAGCATCAGCAACCCACTTCAATTCTGGCAACAAGCTTTTCGAAGAAAAATAGGCACTTACTTCAATCATGGGCATTGTAGTAATGAGTGTTTTTTGTGTTCGCCCTTTCGCAGAGTGCAATATCCCAGTGATTTTGTTATCCGAAAGCTTCAATTTTTTTAATCCAGTTACTCGACTAGCGCAGTCTAAAATAAAAATTAAACTTGATCCGACTTGTTTGTCGGATCAATAATAAGGCTAATGTTAACTCAACTCCTGTTCCTAAACATTATATTGCCACGCCAGCGCTGAGGATTACCCAATGACAGATAAGTCTCCAGAAAATACACATGAAATATCAGATGAAAACCTAGAGGCATCTATCGTAAACACGTTAGTTGATCGTTTTGGTGACACACAAGAATCAAGCTTTTTGGCCAGTTCGCAACAATTGCTAGAATCTTCCAGCCAACTACTTTCAAGAGATGTAATATCTGAAGTTTTCCAAGGTAAATCTAAATATTATTCTGGGGTTCGAGAGGTTCGTACAGGGTTAAAGCATGTTGTTATTTTCATTAGTCCTGAGTTAGCCCGAGACATGCTCGAATACTCTCGTCGAGGGATAATAAATCCAAAGAATAAGAACAGGACAATCAGTAAAAATAAGGTCAAAAACTACAGTAAAGCGATGAAGGATAGAAAGTGGTGTTTGACAGGAGAGCCAATCATCATTTCTAGTGACGGAGAAATTCTTAATGGGCATCACCGCCTTGAAGCGGCCTGTGATGCGCAAGTCGGATTTATTGCTCCAGTTACTTACGGTGTGACCGATGACTTGTCCTTTGCCCATATTGATGTGGGTAACACCCGTTCTCGCGCTCAAGTATTGGCAATGTCTGGTGTGAAAGTTAACCCTAGCGTACTCTCTCGTATTGCAATGCTCGCAAAGGCATTTGAGTTGACGAAGAATCCGTTTGCGTTTCGTGGGACTCAGGGGACGTCTTTTCCGCCGCCTGAAATCTTAGACTTTGTAGAAAAGAATAGTGAACTTGCACTGTCCGTTAGCTTTGTTAGCGAGGTTGTCAAAAGATACAGGCTTGAGAGCCAAGCCTCTGAGCCGATTTATGCGTTTGCACATTACCTAATTAAAAAGAAACTCACGGAAGTTCAAATTGAAGAGTTACCACTATCACCAGAGACTTACCTTACTAGAGTTATTTCATCACTGGGTTTAGAGTCCGAAGACGATGTCGAATATCAGGTGAGGAACTACTTACAGTCTCTTGTGCATGAATCGACGAGTTATTCCTTACTTTGCAAGTTATCAGCCATATTCAAAGGTTGGAACATGCACTTAGGCATTCCTGTTACGGGTAATAAGATCGCGGTACGCCGAGTTGCTAGGTACAAAAAAGATGAAGATGGTAACAACATCCCTCTTCCTGCCGCAGGAAACATAAACGAACCCTTTACAATCCCGTGTGTGCCTAAAGGAACGGTTCCCAAAAGCATTCAAAAACAAAGCAATATGAAAATAGTCAGCAATTAAACATATAGGAGCAAGCTTGATTCTTGCTCCTTTACTTCTTTTTCCCTAAATGGTCAGGGTTTTAAATCAAATAATACGATGTGAACCATCACTTTCATCAAGTCTTTTCGTTTGGCTTAATGGTAGAATCTCAGCATTAAAGTAAGTAACTCTACTAACTGGGAAAATCATGCCACACACTAAAATCAATCAAGATGACATTAACAAAGCCGTCTGGGCAGCCTGCGATACTTTCCGAGGCACTGTAGATCCATCCATCTACAAAGACTTCATCTTGACCATGCTGTTCCTTAAATACATTTCTGATGTACATCAAGATAAAGTGGATGAGCTGGCTAAAGAGTACGGTGACGAGCCTGAATTGATTGCAGCAATGATGGAAACACAGTCTTTCAAGATCCCAACAGGTTCAACGTTCTGGGATTTATACGAAGCTCGCCATGAAGCAGGTAACGGCTCACGCATCGACCAAGCCTTACACGCGATCGAAGAAGCCAACGGCACTAAGCTAAAAAACGTGTTCCAAGACATTAGCTTCAACACCGATAAACTGGGTGACGAAAAGCAGAAAAACGACATTCTGCGCCATCTGTTAGAAGATTTCGGTAAAGAGACGCTTAACCTTCGCCCAAGCCGTGTTGGTACATTAGATGTTATTGGCAACGCTTACGAATACCTAATTAAACATTTCGCTGCGGGTAGCGGTAAATCTGCGGGTGAGTTTTATACCCCACCAGAAGTTTCCGATCTTCTTTCAATCATCCTAGAGCCACAACAAGGCGACACAATTTGCGACCCTGCATGTGGATCAGGCTCACTACTGATGAAGTGTGGTAAGCAAGTTCAAAATAACTTTGCAGGCTCTAAGCAGTACGCTCTGTTTGGACAAGAAGCGATTGGTTCAACTTGGTCACTGGCGAAGATGAACATGTTCCTACACGGTGAAGATAACCACCGCATTGAATGGGGCGATACTATTCGCAACCCTAAGCTGCAAGACAAAGAAGGCGGCCTGCTGCACTTTGATGTGGTTACGGCAAACCCTCCATTCTCGTTAGATAAATGGGGCTTTGAGGATGCAGGTAATGATCACTTTGGTCGCTTCCGTCGTGGTATTCCACCAAAGACCAAAGGTGACTATGCGTTTATCTCACACATGATAGAAACTTTGAAACCGCATACAGGCCGTATGGGTGTGGTTGTACCTCATGGCGTACTATTCCGCGCTTCATCTGAAGGTAAAATCCGTAAGCAACTTATCGATGAAAACCTGCTCGATACCGTAATTGGCCTACCTGAAAAATTGTTCTTCGGTACAGGTATTCCAGCCGCGATTCTTCTGTTTAAAAAGCAAAAGGATGATAACAAGGTGCTGTTTATTGATGCCTCTCGTGAGTTCAAATCAGGTAAAAACCAGAACCAACTGACACCAGAGAACATCCAAAAGATTGTTGATACCTATAAAGATCGTGAAACCACGAATAAATACTCTTATCTTGCTACGCTAGAAGAGATTGCCGAGAACGACTACAACCTCAACATTCCTCGTTATGTAGATACCTTTGAGGAAGAAGAAGAGATTGATCTAGTGGCCGTACGTAATGAGCGTTTAGCGCTACAAACCGAATTGGCTAACCTAGAAGCAGAAATGGCGGGTTACCTAGAGGAGTTGGGTTATGGTGCCTAATGGTTGGGAAATCGGTAATTTTTCGTCACTTGGAATAAAAACAATAGATGGAGATAGAGGTAAAAACTATCCTAAAAAAGACGAATACTTAGAAGACGGTTATTGTCTATTTCTCGGAGCTGATAATGTATCCAGTAATGGCTTGATGCTCGATAAAAAGACTTTTTTAACGAGAGAAAAACATGAGCAGCTTGGTAATGGTGTCGTTAAATATGATGACTTGCTTTTAATTATGAGAGGAAACGGAACTGGCCGCGTATGCATTTATGATCGTGTCATTTCTTCTTATGAAAACGCGAGAATTAATTCTGGACTGATAATTATTCGATTGAATCCAGACTTTCTGGATAAGAATTTTGCCCTCCAGTTAATGCGTTCAAGTTTTGTTATTAAGCAATTTGAAAGTTTTATGTTTGGGAGTGCGCAACCGCAGCTAACAGTGAAGATCTTGAAATCTTTAAAATTACCAAGGCCAGCTCTCCCAGAACAACGAAAAATCGCTAAAACCCTTTCAATCTGGGACAAAGCGATTAGCACCACAGAGAAACTGATTGAAACCTGCAAACAGCAGAAAAAAGCCCTTATGCAACAGCTTTTGACGGGTAAGAAGCGTTTGCGCTCTTCACCAAAAGACGGGGCTGAAACGGGTAAGGCGTTTGAGGGGGAGTGGGAAGAGGTTAATATAGCAAGTAGATTTGAGTTAATCACTGACTATGTAGCTAGTGGTAGCTTTGCATCATTAAAGGAAAATGTGAACGTTCAGGATATAGAGTCATATGCCCATTATGTTAGACAAACCGATCTTGCCGCAAAATTTAACAACAAGAAGCTAAAGTGGGTTGATAAAGATAGCTATGATTTTTTGAATAAGTCTAATCTATTTGAAGGTGATATCTTATTTACGAATATTGGCGATCTTGGCAAAGTTTTTTATATGCCAAAGCTAATTAAACCAGCAACTGTTGCTCCAAATTTGGTTGTACTTAGAACTAATCAGTCTAATGATTCTCGGTTCATCTATTACATGTTAGCTTCAGATGTTGGGCAACGTGAGATTGAAAAAATTAAGAGTGGTACTGGTCTACCAAAAATTAACAAAACTGAATTCAAAACAATGAAATTCAGAATACCACATCTTGAAGAACAGCAGAGAATAGCCTCAGTCCTCACCGCAGCCGATAAAGAAATTGAAGTGCTAGAGGTCAAACTTGCTCACTTCAAGCAAGAGAAAAAGGCGTTGATGCAGCAGTTGTTGACGGGTAAGCGTCGTGTGAAGGTTGCTGAAACCGAAGCGGCCTAAGACACCTCTCTAATCCTATGTGATGCATTGCTTTACATAGGATTACTATCATCCAAACGTGGTAATACAGAATGTTAGTATTTACTTGCACCAAAGCCGCTGCTGACTTTTTCACCGTGAAACGCAATGGTAAAAAAGTCTCTCCACTAGAAGCCCCGCCTACAGACACTGTCAGTGGTTCTGAACCCGTAAATGCGTTCAGCAACCAACCACCTATTAGTGCTTGGCTAGTTCATGCGGTAAACATTCAACGAAAGAAAGTGCTGATCGCCATGCATGTTGAAACTCGCTATTCCATGGTGTTTGTTGGCATTCAAAAGGGCGATTGGGCAGAGTTCACCAATCAACTACTGGAGAGACTGTTTAACAACATGCAGTTCTTTGGTGAAGAGTTTGAACTGTGCGATGAAGATAGCTTTGAGGATATGCTCAATGAGTTCATCAAGCTTCATCCTAAGCCTATCTTTTGCCAACGTGGTGATCGTAGCGTGCAGAGCCACATTAATGATGTCGCTTGGCAGTTTGAAAACCGAGTTTACCAAGTTGGCTCTCTACCTAATGGGCATGAACAGTCGGCGAGTTTTGACGAGTGGATCAATGGCTTGATTCGCTCGACTAAACAGAAGAAAGACCACTTTCACCCTGATGAAGAGATGTTTATTGATTGGATGCAGACTTATAGCGAGTTAGGCGACAATGAGGATAAGCTGATACGTCAATTATTTGGGTCTCTGCGCCGACAGATGATGCACGCAGAAATGGTTAAGCGCGGTATTCCAGATGACGGCTACTTTGACGAAATGAATGCTGAACTTAACCAAGCGGTCAATAAGTACAACGAAGAGATTGCCTCTGATACGTTCAATGAAGTGATACCAAATAACGTTATCGACTTCCATCAAGCTAAGAAACGCAAACAACATTAAAAATCATAAAAATAACAACGACTCGATAAATAAAGGACAACAATGTCAGGCAACTTACCCAACTTCCGTGAAGAGCAAAGCGCAAAAATTCCAGCGTTAACCTTGCTCACCAATCTTGGTTATCAATTCATTCCACCGAGTGAATGTGTCGTTAAGCGTGGCAACCTCTCCACGGTGATTTTGCCTGACGTTTTACGTGATGTGCTGAAACACAAAACCTACTCATTCATGGGCAAAGATCACTCGTTATCAGAAGCGGCTATCGACAAGATTGTCCACGAATTAGCTAACCCTGCTATGAATGAAGGGTTGAAAGCAGCGAATGAAAAACTCTATAACGCACTGACCTACGGCATTGGTGTGACCGAGTTTGTTGATGGTAAGAAAGCCAACCCAACCATTAATGTAATTGACTGGCAAACGCCTAAGAATAACCAGTTTCACTTCACCGAAGAACTTGTCGTTGAAAATGCGCATGGTACTGCCAACCGGATTCCAGACATTGTTTGTTTTGTAAATGGCCTGCCTTGGGTCGTGATTGAAGCTAAACGTCCTGATTCGTCTCACGGAGGTAAGCCGACCGTCGCTGAGGGTATCTCGCAAAATATTCGCAATCAAAAGGTGGATGAGATCCCTCATTTGTTTGCTTATAGCCAACTATTATTGTCGATAAATGGTCACGAGGGCTTATACGGAACGTGTGGAACGCCAAGTAAGTTCTGGGCAAAGTGGAAAGAAGAAGAGATCACCGAAGCTACTTTTGAGCGCTTAAAGAACAAACCTCTTGAGCAAACCAGCCTAGATAGAATCTTTGGTCATCGCCCAGCTAAAGTACGTGATGAATACCTGTCTTTAGTCGCTGGCGGTGACTTAGTGGTAACAGACCAAGACCGCTTATTAGTTTCACTACTGCGTCATGACCGACTACTGGAAATGACTCAGCTCTTCACCTTGTTTGATAAAAAAGCAGGCAAGATTGTTGCCCGTTATCAGCAAGTATTCGGCATCAAAGCCTTGATTGAACGTGTGACCTCTTTTGATGACAAGGGGGCGCGTAATGGTGGTGTGATATGGCATACCACAGGTTCAGGTAAGTCATTTACCATGGTGTTCTTATCTAAAGCTCTCATATGGATTAAAGAGCTGGCTAAATGTCGAGTAGTGGTCGTAACCGACCGTGTTGATTTAGAAGACCAACTAGCGAGTACCTTTGCCTCTGGTGGTGCGCTATCAGAAAAAGATCGTAAAGCCTCGATGGCAACAACAGGGCGACGTCTTGCCGAGCAAATCGGTAAAGGTAATGAGCGCATTATCTTCTCCATTATCAATAAATTTGGTACAGCGATTGAGTTGGAAGAATGTTACAACGATAGCCCAGATATGATTGTTCTAGTCGATGAAGGCCACCGCAGCCAAAACGGTGAGAACAATATTCGTATGCAGCAAGCTCTACCGAAAGCCGCATATATCGGATTTACAGGTACACCGCTGTTACAAGACGACAAGACTGAAAGTAAATTTGGCAAGATTATCCACTCATACACGATGCAGCAAGCTGTGGAAGACAAAACTGTTACTCCGTTGTTGTATGAAGAGCGCGTACCAGATCTGAGCACCAACGATAAAGCGTTAGATGCGTGGTTTGATCGAATCACCGATAAGCTGACCGAAAAACAGCGCACCGACTTGAAGAGGAAGTTCGCTCAGAAAGGTCAGATCTATCAAACCGAGGGGCGAATCGAGCTTATTGCTCATGATATTTCGGATCATTTCCAAAACTTTAAGCGACAGGGCTTAAAAGGCCAGCTTGCTTGTGACTCTAAAGCCTCTGCAATCCAATATAAGAAGCTTCTCGATAAAATAGGCAAGGTAACCTCGGTTGTTGCTATGTCTTCGCCTGATACGCGCGAGGGGCACGATACAGTTGATGGGGAAAGCACGGATATCGTTCAGAATTGGTGGAAAGAGAATGTCCTCAGCTCTGATTTTGGTCAAGATGAGAAAGCTTATACCAAACATATTATAGAAGAGTTCGGTAAGGATGATGGCCCAGACATCATGATCGTGGTTGATAAGCTACTGACAGGCTTTGATGAGCCAAAGAACACCGTGCTTTATATCGACAAGCCACTTAAGCAACACAACCTGATCCAAGCCATTGCTCGGGTAAACCGTCTGCATCAGAAGAAAGAGTTCGGTTATCTCATCGATTATCGTGGCATTTTAAAAGAGTTGGATGCGACCATTGCCGATTATCAAGATCTTGCCGAGCGTACCCAAGGTGGTTTTGATATTGAAGACTTAAAAGGTCTTTATAATCGTATGGATACGGAATACAAAAAACTACCCGGTTTATACAGTGAGCTGTGGGCGATTTTTGCCGAAGTACCCAACAAACAAGATGGCCCAGCACTACGCCAAGTGCTCGCTCCGAAAATTGATACCATTGATGGACAGCTTACCGATACCAATCAGAAAAAACGTGATGACTTCTACTCTACGCTCACAGCTTTTTCAAATTGTTTAAAAGTGGCACTGCAATCAGCAACTTACTTTGAAGATAAAAGCTTTGACGCTATTGATCCAGATACCGCTCTGGGCAGACGCGACCTCTATAAAAAAACGCTCAAGTCCATGGCTGAACTGCGCAAGCAAGTTCGTGAAGATGCTGAAGAGACCATTGATTACGATGAGTATGCTGAAAACATCCGCACTATGTTGGACAAGCATATTGCAGGTGTTGAAATTGAAGAATCAAAAGGTGCTTACCTAGTTGGGAATATGGGTAAGGATATTAAGCCTGACCAACTCACCGATGATGAAGCTCGCAACCAAAAAGATAAGATCACTGGTCGTGTCACTAAAATGATTGAACAAGACCTTGCCGATGACCCGTATGCTCAAGAGTATTTCTCGAAACTGCTTAAGCAAGCGATTCAGCAGGCAAAAGAGATGTTCGATGCGCCTGTAAAACAGTACCTGCTATTTGCTGATTTTGAAGAGCAGGTAAAAGAACGCGATGTGAAAGGCATACCGACGGATCGCTTCTCAGAACTCGATCCTAAAATAAAACGACACGTACAGGCATTCTATGGTCTATTCCCTCATCACTTAGGGGATCATGTTTTGTCAGAAGATGAGTGCTTTAACTATGCGTTGCAAATCGATGAAATCGTTACCGCCGCTGTTGCTGAGTTTTCCATTAATCCTCAAGAAATAGAGAATCAGATCCGACGTAAGTTAATTCCTGTGTTATTCAAAGCGATAGGCATGGATAAAACCCAAGCCATCATTACTGATGTCATCAAAATTACCCGCCTTGGCGTGTCAGGACATCATTAATGACGTCGGTCAGTTCTAGTGAAGGCAACAAAGAAGAATACAGCTTCGTCTATGGCGACGAAGCCTTGTGCTACGAAGTTGTCCGCAAACTGTATTTAGACAGTAAGAAACGTAAAATCACCATCAAGGTTCATCCTAATTGTGAGGTGGTGATTACTGCTCCAGAAGATGCAGAGCGTAATGACATTCACCAAGCTGTGATGAAGCGTGCTTCGTGGATTTACGATGCGTTGAAAGAGTTTCGTGGCCATCTGGAATACGTCCAACCTAAACACTATGTCAGCGGTGAAATGCAGTTCTACCTTGGTCGTCGTTATGTATTGAAGATCGTGGAAGATGCCAAAGCACTACCAACAGTAAAAATGACTCGCGGTAAATTACTGGTCACCTTAACTCGGTTTAACGATGACAAAACGGCCATGGTTCGAGCATTGGTGCGCAACTGGTACAAGGTACGTGCGGAGCGTATTTTCCATGAACGTCTATCTGAATTACTTCCGCAAGCCACTTGGGTTGATGGTATCCCTAGTTTTCGTGTACTACCCATGACCAAGCAATGGGGAAGTTGTTCTGCAAAAGGAAACCTGATGCTTAACCCTCACTTAATCAAAGCACCAAAAGAGTGTATTGATTACGTGATCCTGCATGAGCTTTGCCACATCGCCGAGCATAACCACAGTGAAAAATTTTGGCGCTTGTTGACCAGCGTTATGCCGAACTGGAAAGAAGTGAAAAGTAAGCTCGATGGTATGGCAGAGCTGTATTTAAATGAGTAGCTTTCGCATACAGCTATTTCTTTGCGTTGGCTTCTATATCGTTCAATGTTTTCTGAAAAATATCCATGACTACCGGGTTACTTTGAGCAATATTACTTATATTAGAAATAAATGCTTGCAGGTAGCCTATTTCTTCTTTTGCGATAGTCAATTCACTTTCTAGATGGATAACTTTATTTGCCATATTGATGTCACTTTCTAGATACGTAAGGAGCACTGTATCAGATTCAACAACAGGCTTACCTTTTAAAGATCTTTTCTTTGCTTTGTATTCTTGCTTGATGTTTGAATATTTGTCGAGAGTTTGCCGTGTTGTCGAAGTATAGAGTTTAATATTAATTTCAGAGACTAATAGGTCCCATGTTAGTTTACCCTCCCAGCTTCGGATTAATGCTTGTATGGATATTTGTTGCTCTAAGTTTAACGATTTCAATGCCATCAGTGAAAACCTTTAAATTGAACTGAGAAAATCGAGGTAGTTTGATTTCGAATTGGGGCTTTGTGGGGGACGTTTCTTTGCCTCTATTGCAATTTTTAAAGCTTCATATGCATTGGGTAAAACAAAACTTCTTTGTACTATTGTTTTTGTTTCTAGGTCAGTTATTCGCATTACATTTGAACGTGATAGCAATCGGACTATAGAACCTTCTTTAAGATTCTTATCAGAAATGACGCTAATCAGTTCTTTTAACATGCATGTGTTGCGGTAGTGGGTTAAATACCATTTTTGCATTCCCTCACTGATTTCAAAATTAAGCGAGTTTTGTACCATCTTTAAGCGATTGGTTTGAACCTTTAAGTCACTTCTCAACAGGTAAATCGCTTCTTTATCATGTGCAACGTGACATGATGAAGAACATAATGCGCATTGAGAATCGAAGTCATTCATGTAAGTACAAGGGAAGAGAGTCAAGTTTTGGGAACAAAAGCCAACATCAGAGATAAATGTTGGTGTTAAGTTTTCAACGGCATCCTGATATTGCTCTTGGCTCTGAATACGCCTTTGAATATTACCTTCTATATCCTCTTCGATTTCTGTGTCAATCATAATATCAGCAATTACTGAAGCGTTTTGTGCATTCGTTGTGTGTATGTAACGTAAGGTTTGCTCAGGTGACTTTCTACCTGAGAGCATTGTAATTAGTAGGTGAGGTAACCCTTTCTTATCTAAATAGTCATTTTGCCAATGTCGAAACTGGTGGGGCCGAATCGAAAATGTGCTTGAAAAGCCATGGCGCTCGAAAATCGTTAAGATTTGTTGGTGTTTTCTAAGGTCATTTGAAAAGGTAGTCTCTAGGGATGCAATTGGCGTTAAAGAAAAGTAAGCTCCACCCTTTTTACTGGTAATTTGCCTTTCAGTGAATGCAAATAATGCATTGTCATAATTGACGCGCTTAGTTTGCTTTCTATTAAATCCAGTTATTCTTTTTTGATTAAATAATACATGGTGATTTTGAAACTCCGCAACTGTACATGTACCATTTATAATATATTCATATATAGGGTTAGATTTTCTGAAGTATGTCCCTAATAGTTGAGCTGCCATTGGGCACCCTTGGACAAGAACCAATGAGTCAAATAATGATAGGTCAGCAATGGGTTTTATGTATTTAGAATTGTTCCCTCTGGAGGCTGGTAGTGCAATCGCCCCCTTGGACTCTGGCGTTACTCGAACCGTTTTATCTGTCCCATCATAAAAACCTAGAAGTAAGCCTAAATGTATTAATGATGTTGGCTTTGTCATTGAGGGTTTTAGAGCGTCGAAGTTATCTTTATTAGGAGAAAAGTCACCCAACACATCATTTAGGGGCCTCTTTGGGTCTTGGTAAAATCTTGCTAATACCCTCGCTGGTTCAGTAACAATTCCTATAAAATGGAGGGCTCTATCTACGCTTTCGGCCATTTCTTTATTGATATGCTTTTGATTATCTGCAAAGCCCTTTGAACCACGATAGTTAAGGAAGTGAACAACACTCTCTTTTCCTTCTATTATTTCAGACCTTGTTTGTATTCGCTGCTTACTTAGAAGGGGTTGTTCTGCCGCAACTCTATTTGGCGAGGACATTGCCAACGCTGCCATAACGCAAGTGAATGCATCACGTTGTTCTAAAGTAGAATGTGTTAATTCATACCAATCGGAAATGTTATTACAATTACCCTCTTTGTATGGGGGAATGACGTCATGAAAAATAGCTCCAATTGCTAGCAGATTCTTTTCTGATGGTAATTTGCTGTTTTCTGATAACAAGGCATCATCACCTGATTTCGCTCTGAGAGATGCATTTGTTAATCTAATATTAGGCTTGATCATTGTTGATATTAGCTTGTGTTTATAGAGCCACTCAAAAAACTGAGTTAGATACAAAGGATGCTTCATTTTATCAATGACATGTTGCATCTGTTTTTCAGACGTTAAAGCTATGTTTTGATTAATATTGCCTAAAAACTGTCGTGCGACAGATTGCTTTCCGTGTTTAGCAGTTATTGTAATATCTTCTTTAAGTACGTCTAAGAGATAAGCGAAAAGCAAATGATGAGAGTCTTGCGAAAGGCGATCATCGTTAATGAAGGTACTTGTAAACTTTGCATACCTTTGTTTGGCATTATGAAACAAAAAGTTCTGAGTAACTCCTTCCGTATTAGTGAATTTAATAGCGATATCATCCCAAGATGCTTGCTTCCCATTTGGGGTGCTGAATCCCACAAGAGGTTGCTGCATTTTTACCTTGATATAATTTAATTGATTAGCAATATAATGATTGGTGACTGTCATGATTTTTTTCCCAGCTTTTGTTTTGCTCTTTCATGACACTCTGTGATAGTTGCCGTTATGTATAAGATTATTTTCGTTAGCATTCTTGTTGTAGCAGGGTGTCCAGATTGACGATTTATCTTCAACTTCCGTTTTGCTTTATCAAGATATTGTTGATGATTAGCCGTTTCAAGAGGACGGAAGTTGCTACATGGATAACATGCCATTGGCGCACCTCCCTTGGATTCACAACTAGAGCAGTTTTCAGGGTTTAATTTGTGCCCTATCTCTTCATCAAACTCATTATTTATGTTGAACTCAGACTTGTCTTTTAACTCAGAAATAGACACAGAATCAAAACGTTGGATAATAAGATTTCCAGCATGAGCCTCATCTATTGTTACTCGCTCTTGCACTTTTAGGTCTAGGTATGGACGAATAGCTTCAATGGTAACTCCAGTTATATTGCAAATTAGAGCGGGGCTGAGTCCGATTCTAGCAGCGCGAGTTAACTGTGTATGTCGCCAGCGGTTATTATGTAAGAGAATGCCTATGGATGGATGTCGGTCACTTTTGGGAGACAGCTTTTTAAATAGATAGGTTATACCTTGTTGGATGTTGTCACTTGTTAAGTGGTATGCCTGCGAGGTAATACTGACAGAATTAAAAATTGCTTTTTTAGAGTTAAAGTTGGCCTTAAATAGACGGTGGTCCGGGAACATAGGAAGACAAGTCATGACCTCCTTAATCTCATTTTTTGTAAGTTCTAAATTGTTTTTATACAATTCTTGAACAAGGAAGTCTTGATATATTCGAAAGTAGTGTAGTAGTAATTTTGAAAATTTCGGTTCTAGTCGGTGAGATCGAGATTCAGCATTATAGCGGAACTCTCCATCTTTCCCGATGAATGTTCGTAAATGTAACTGTTCAACATCAGAGAATAGGTGTTGGGTTATTGGCGTCCAATCATCATTTTTCTCTTTGGGACTTACAAACTTTGTTCCTACAGGTAACACATCACACCATTTTATTTGGCGCAATTGAGTCGGGCGTCGAGAAATTGCCATCAGCAACTGCGACATAAGAGTGTTTCTAAAGTTAGTAAATTGTATGCTTCCGATTATTTTTTCAGATAAACATTTACTTGATTCAATACGTAGCGCTTCGTGGATGTTATCAAGCTCGATATCGCTGTATGAACCTTTCTTTGAATCAAGCATAAGACCTGCATGTGTATGACCCCCTTTCTTGGTCGAGACATTTTTAACTATTTCATAAAGTGGTTGAAGTATTACGGATGGAAAGTGTTGAGTGATAGCGGCTAGAGTATCTTTTACAGAAACCTTCATATTTTTACTAAGTGTTAACCACCATGCTTCAAATTCGTTAGTATCAAGGTGCTCTGATATTAATTTCAACCTAGAACAATGGGTCTGAATGGATGTTGGAGCAAAGAATTTCGCAGCATTTGCGAGTGCTAGTCTTAAGTCGATAAATGTTGAGTCATCAAATTTTTTTTCATGCATCCACTTTAAATAAATAGTTTTTTTATAATCTATTTTCCATTCATCACATAATAAATCAAAAACATAGCCAGTCGCCTTTGCCTGAAATTTTCGTTGTCCAGTGTAAGGAGCAGAGAGAGTGGTTGTTTGAGATTTACTCATTGGAGTCTCCCTCATCGGGGACGGATTTGTTTTGATTTATAGCCGAAAGCTCACTGACTTTTACTGCGATTTTAAATTCATTGTAAGTTTGCATCATAGTTGAGTTTACAACCCAACCCATGCTGTATTTTCGCATATCTTCTATTTTATCGTGGTCATAACCTGCACGTTCAGCTTTTTCAGTAAAAATTTCGTTCCATTTATGGCGTAATAAATGAGGATGCAGTTTGTGGCCTATTTTATCGCCAAATTTTACGACGATCTTGTAAGTTTGTTCGTAAGTGATTGGCTGTCCTGATGACACCCCTTTTTCTGAAATGAAAAGAAAATCATGTTCATTAGATCTGGCGTACTTTACTCGCACCGTACTAATGTAATGTACGAGTTGTTTCATTAAATCAGATGATATAGAAACAGATATAGCTTTAGTCTTGTTCTTGGCAGGGTTTCGCCTCTTGTCACTTGTATCATTGGGCGTTCTTGTAAGTAGAAAGCGAGGGTTATTCCAGTCATCAATTAAGTCACTCACTTTTAGTTTTAGAAGCGCACCAATTCGAACACCTGTTTCAATTAGAATTTGCATCATGAGTTGATTTCTAAGCTTACTAGACTTGAAAGGGTTTCGTTGAGAAGAAGCTTTGGTTATCTCAAGTAAATCAAAGTATTTATCGGTAGGTAAGCTGGATTCAAGTGGGTCTCTTGTTTTAATATTATCTTTGCGAATATCTGCAATGTACCTATTTATATAGAGTTGAAATGCTCTGAATCGGCTGTCAACTTTTACGCTCTCAATTGTTGATCTCTTATCGTAATGATGGCAAACATACAAATACTCTAAATAGCTTCTTAGTCGGACGAGTCTCTGTTTAGAAGTATGAGCAGAAACTTGTGGGACACTATGTTTAGTTTGATGTATAGCTTCTTGAATGCGCCTATCCGTAATCTTCGTTGTTTGCGCTTGTTCAGAAGTGCTATTTACGTTGATAGGCAGTTTAGAAATACGTACAAAGTCATCAATTTCTGAGCTTGAAAGAAAATTTCCACTAGCTACGCGCTTGACCAAATTAATGTTGCTACTTGTGAAATAACAATACAAAAATTTCAATTCATCAGCGTATTTTTTTTGCGTATTGAATGCGGGCACTTGTGTTGATGTGCCCTTAGAAAGTGGAGAATTGTGATTCCCATTGAGGTATGCGTTTAAGTAGAGGCACGCTGGAAACACATTGTTTTTAATGATTAACGGGAAAGGTAAACCAGAAGTATCGATATATACTTTGACTGCTACATCATCCATTACAAAATAGTCCAATAAATATACTTTAGTTAACTATAGTTGCCTTTCTTATTTTGTAAAATAAAAGAGACATAAAAAGTCCCTCTATTCATTTGGTCATAACGAGATGTAGCTTGAGCGATTCTTTACAAATCTTGTTTTCCAGAGAATTCACAGAGGTCTTCAATGATACAGCTGCCACAGCGTGGTTTACGTGCGACACAGGTGTAACGTCCATGAAGAATGAGCCAATGGTGGACATCCAGTTTGAATTCTTTTGGGATAACTTTAAGTAGTTTTGCTTCGACATCGTCGACGGTTTTACCCATCGCTAGCTTAGTGCGGTTTGATACACGATAGATGTGAGTATCAACGGCAATGGTTGGCCAACCGAATGCGGTATTTAACACTACGTTTGCTGTTTTACGACCGACACCTGGAAGGGCTTCTAATGCAGCGCGATCTTCCGGTACTTCACCATTATGTAGGTCAAGCAGCATACGACACGTTTTGATGGTGTTTTCTGCTTTTGAGTTAAATAGGCCGATGGTCTTGATATACTCTTTTAAGCCATCAACACCTAGGTCGAAAATTGCTTGCGGAGTGTTGGCTAAAGGGTACAGCTTATCCGTCGCCTTGTTCACGCTGACATCGGTTGCTTGTGCAGACAATAGAACGGCAATCAGCAGCTCGAATGGGCTGTTCCAGTTAAGCTCAGTCTCTGGCTTTGGATTGTTTTCTCTTAAACGCTCAAGTATTTCTACTCGTTTTACATTGTTCATAGCGACATTACTTTCAAATAGTTAGGGCATGAAGCTTGGATTGCTTCTGCTTTATCATCGGTTACGCGCTCTTATGAGCGTCATTATTATATGTACTGTTTAGATCTGATTTCCCCCGCTGAGTGGTTGAGCTAACTCAGCGAGGTTTAAGCTAATTTAACTTATTAGGCATTGGTAACGCGAGCGCGTTCAATGACTGGTTTTTCTTGTTTTGGTTGTCTAGATTTTGCTTGGTTATCGATGATATTTTTCAAAGCAATTAAGAAACCAACACCAATGAAGGCACCCGGTGGAAGCAGGGCTAACAAGAAGCTGTTATCAAATTGGAATATCTGGATTCGTAACACCGAAGCCCAGTCACCAAGCAGCAGGTCTGCGCCATCAAATAGGGTCCCGTTACCAATAATCTCACGCATCGCACCTAACACGACCAATACTGATGTCATGCCTAGACCCATCCAGAAACCATCTTGAGCCGCTGGTAGCACTTCATTTTTTGAAGCGAAGGCTTCCGCACGACCAATGATGATGCAGTTGGTTACGATCAGCGGGATGAAGATACCCAAAGAGAGGTAAAGCCCATAGGCGTAAGCGTTCATCAGCAATTGAACACAGGTTACTAGCGAGGCAATGATCATTACGAATACTGGGATACGTACTTCTTTTGGCACATGATTACGAACCAAAGAAACAGAAACGTTTGAGCCGACCAGTACAAGCAAGGTAGCAATGCCTAGCCCAAGTGCGTTAGTGACTGTTGACGATACAGCCAGCAGCGGACATAACCCAAGAAGTTGCACTAGGGCAGGGTTATTGGCCCACATGCCATTTTTGATCAATGTTTTATGGTCACTCATTATTCACCACCACAATTTAGAGGTTGAGCAAGCAATGCTTGGTTGTTTTGGTTAACGTACTGGACCGCTTGTTTGACTGACTTCACGACTGCTCTTGGCGTGATAGTAGCGCCAGTAAACTGGTCAAAATCACCACCGTCTTTACGAACCTTCCAACGGTCTAGATTAGAATCCGTCACTTGCTTACCTGCAAACGAAAGAATCCAATCACTCACACGCAGATCAATCTTATCACCCAAGCCCGGAGTCTCTTGGTGAGAAAGCACGCGAGTACCTAAAATAGTACCGTCAGTTTTCATTCCAACAATGACTTTAATCGCGCCATTGTAGCCGTCTGGTGCAATCGCTTCGATCGCAATCGCGCTTGGCTCACCATTAAGCTTAGCAATGTAAGCCGGCATCGCTTGCTCAGTACCAAGCTCTTCTGCTTGAACCAAAGTACAAGACGAAAACAGCTCGTTGTCGTGCTGATCGTGTGGGATCACTTGGTTAAGAACAGACAGTAACTGAGCCTGTTCTTGTTGTTTGATCTGATCTTTGGTCAGGTAGTGAGTTACCGCGACCAAACCCGTCGAAGCACACGCAAAAATCGCGAGTACAAGGCCGTTTTTCTTAATTGCATTTAGCATGGTATTCGCTCCCTTAGTGACCGTATGTGCGAGGTTTGGTGTAGTAGTCAATCAGTGGAACACACATGTTGGCTAACAATACAGCAAACGCCACGCCATCAGGGAAACCACCCCAACTGCGGATGATAAAGACTAAACCGCCGATCAGAGCGCCAAACACTAAGCGACCTTTGACTGTCGTGGATGCTGAAACTGGGTCGGTTGCAATAAAGAATGCACCAAGCATAGTCGCGCCAGACAGAAGGTGAATGGTTGGAGAAGCGGTTTCACCAGGAGTGAGCACTAAGAACACTAAGCTAAACAGAGTAAGACCGCCGATGAAAGCCACAGGGATATACCATTGAATAACACGTTGCTTAATCAGCACTAAACCGCCGATTAGGTAAGCAAGGTTTACCCACTCCCAGCCTACGCCAGCTAACCAACTAAATTGAGGTTGAGATAGTGCTTCTGAGGCAGTATTGCCTGCCGTTAATGCCGTTTTGAATGCATCAAGCGGCGTCGCCATTGTGGTGCCATCAATGCCAAGGCGTGCTTGTTGCAGAGACAAACCTTCGTTATTGAAGCCAGTAAAGATCATCAAGAATGAGTCAATAAAGCTTGTTGCTTCTGCTGTCAGGCTCGCGGGAGCATTCCAACTGGTCATTTGAACTGGGAATGAAATCAGCAAAACAACGTAAGCGACCATCGCAGGGTTAAATGGGTTCTGCCCTAGGCCGCCGTATAAGTGTTTCGCGATAATAATAGCGAAGAACATACCAATGACGAGGATCCACCACGGAGAGTGTGGGGGAATCGCGACACTCAGTAGCCAAGCGGTTACAACAGCACTGTAATCACGCAGTGCCATTACTGGCGGGCGTTTTCTCAATAGCATGACGGCTGCTTCAAAGGTAACAGCAAGTGCAATAGCAAATACTAACTGGATGAGGGTACCCCATCCAAAGAAGTAGGTTTGAGCTAGTAGACCTGGCAATGCACAAATAGCCACCCATTTCATTAGATCTGGGGTGCTTCTACGGCTATGCGCGTGCGGTGAGCTGGCGATAAAGAAGGCCACTACTCTTTCTCCTCATTGTTCTTTTTATCTAGCTCTTGCTGGGCTTTTTTCGCTTTAGCACGAGCGATAGCTGCAGCAACAGCAGCTTTCTTCGGATCGACCTGTTCAGATTGAGTATCAGTTTCTACTTCAACTACTGGTTCAGATGTTTCTGCTTGCTTAGCTTGCTGTGCTTTTTTTGCTTTAGCACGGGCTATAGCGGCAGCAACGGCGTCTTTCTTAGCATCGCCAGAACTTCCAGCTTCAGTTTCAACTGCAGGTTCAGGAGCTTCGGTTGTTTCTTGTGTCGCTTGCTGTGCTTTCTTAGCCTTAGCGCGAGCGATGGCCGCAGCAACAGCAGCTTTCTTAGGGTCGACTTGCTCCGATTGAGTCTCGGTTTCAACTTCAACCACTGGTTCAGATGTTTCTGCTTGCTTCGCTTGCTGGGCTTTTTTGGCTTTAGCACGAGCGATAGCGGCAGTAACAGCATCTTTCTTGGCATCGCCGGATTTTTCAGCAGGAGCTTCAGCAGCAGATTCAGCTTGTTGAGCTTTCTTGGCTTTAGCACGAGCAATGGCCGCAGCGACAGCATCTTTCTTAGCATCGCCAGAGCTTTCAACAGGAGCATCCGAAGCAGATTCCGCTTGCTGTGCTTTCTTCGCTTTAGCGCGAGCAATCGCAGCAGCAACGGCGTCTTTCTTCGTATCGCCTGAGCTTTCTGCAGGAGTATCGGCTGCTGCTTGTTGTGCCTTGCGCTCTCTCGCTTGACGCTTGCGCTCTTCACGCAGTTTAGACATTTCAGAGTTGTCTGGTTCAGCGCCTTCCGCTTTTTGAGCTGCAGCTTGTTTCGCTTTTGCCTTCGCAATAGCGGCAGCAACCGCAGGTTTCACTGCTGGTTCTTCATTCGGAGCCTGATCCGCAGCGGATTTTTGTGCTTTAACACGAGCAATCGCAGCAGCAATAGCATCATCACCGCCGGATGTTTTCATATCTTTACGGCGGTTATCTGCGGCTTTTTTAAAGCGGTTTTCACGTTCGGCTTTATCACGCTCCATACGAGCGTTCTTCTCTTCAAAACGAATCTTGGCGCGTTCTGCAGCAGCGGCTTCATCTTTTCGAGTTTTGATTTCTGCTTTCGCTTGGCGATAGTACTGAACAAGAGGGATTTCACTTGGGCAGACAAACGCACAAGCACCGCATTCAATACAGTCTTTAATATTCAGCTCTTCACACTTATCCAACTCGTTAGCTTTGGCATGCCATTGCAGTTGTTGAGGAAGTAGAGACGCAGGGCAAGCTTCAGCACATGCGCTGCAACGGATACATTCCATCTCGTAAGTGCTTGGTGAGATCTCACGACGCGTTGGCGCTAAAATACAGTTCGACGTTTTAGTGATTGGCACATTGGCATGCGGCAAGGTAAAGCCCATCATCGGGCCGCCCAAAATTAAACGCGGCAGTTTTTTATCTGCTTTGTAGCCAAACTCTTCAAGTAACTCATGTACTGGTGTGCCTAATAGCGCCCAAACGTTACGAGGTTGCTTAAAGGTTTTACCGGTTAATGTCACAACGCGGTTAACCACAGGTTCGCCGTCAATTACCGCTCGCTTAATCGAGTAAAGAGAGCCGACGTTCTGAACCAAAACACCAATGTCTGCAGGAATGCCGCCAGCTGGAACCTCTTTGTTGGTGAGGATCTTGATAAGTTGCTTCTCACCACCAGAAGGGTATTTGGTTGGGATAACGCGAATGACGATATCTTTGTCTTTCGCTGCAATCTCAAGTGCTTTTATCGCATCTGGTTTGTTGTCTTCAATGCCGATAACCGTCAGCTTTGGTTGAAGAATGTGTTCAACCACTTCGATGCCTTTTAATACTTCGTCGGCATGTTCTTGAAGCAACTTGTCATCAGAGGTGATGTAAGGTTCACATTCCGCAGCGTTGACGATCAAAATGTCGGTACGACCTAAGCCTGATTGAAGCTTCTTAGCCGTAGGGAAACCTGCGCCGCCCATGCCTGAAATACCAGCTTGGCGAATCACATCAAGCAGTTCGTCAGAAGTCTTTGTCGAAAAATCTTCAACTGGATTTTTTTCAATCCAAGTGTCTAGGCCATCAGGTTTAATAACCACGCATATTTCGCTCAAGCCTGAAGGGTGAGCGGTAGTTCGCGGTTCGATAGCGGTAATCACACCCGATGTTGGTGCGTGTACTGGCAAAGTAAAACCTGTGTCTAAGGCCGTAAGTTGCTGACCTTTTAACACAGTGTCGCCAGCAGCAACCAATAGGTTCCCCGGCTTACCGATGTGCTGTTTCACAGGAAGAACGATTTCTTCTGGAAGCCTTGCATGGACGATATCAGTAGTATTCGACTGTTTCTTGTTTTCAGCAGGGTGCACGCCACCAGGGAAGTTCCAAATAGAGCCCGTGCGAATTTGTTCAATTAAAGAGATCATACTAACCCTATGCTTTAGGCTCTGACGCAGTCGCATCAGTCGCTTGGTTAGTGATATCAGTAACAGGGATGATGTTCATCTGCCATTTCCAATTTTCAGTCGTTGTTGCCACTGGAATCATTTCAATACAGTCAGTAGGGCACGGTGCGACACATAGATCACAACCTGTACATTCATCTTTAATTACTGTGTGCAGTGCCTTGGTGCCACCAACAATGGCGTCAACAGGGCAGGCTTGAATACACTTGGTACAGCCGATACACATATCTTCGTGAATGAAGGCAACGGTTTTTACTTTGTTATCTAAGTCATGAGCGGAGTCTTCAACTTCTACGCCCATTAAATCTGCTAGCTTCTCAATAGTTGCTTGGCCGCCCGGAGGACATTTGTTGATCTTGTCTCCGTTAGCGATCGCCTCTGCGTATGGGCGACAGCCAGGGTAGCCACACTGGCCACATTGAGTTTGCGGTAAAATGGTGTCGATTTGATCGACGATAGGATCAGCTTCAACTTTAAAACGGATAGAAGCAAAGCCCAAAATAGCGCCAAAAACAGCGGCTAAAACGGCTAGCGCAATGATCGCAATTAAAATGGTACTCATGTTTATTTCACCAACCCAGTAAAGCCCATGAATGCCAGAGACATTAGGCCTGCTGTGATCATCGCAATCGATGCGCCTTTGAATGGCATTGGAACATCAGCAACCGCAATACGTTCACGCATTGCAGCAAATAAGATCAATACAAGAGAGAAACCCACCGCTGCGCCGAAACCATAGATGATCGACTGAATGAAGTTGTGGTTTTCATTGATGTTCAGAAGTGCCACACCTAATACCGCACAGTTGGTGGTGATAAGAGGCAGAAAGATACCCAGCAGGCGATAAAGAGTCGGGCTGGTTTTGTGAACGACCATTTCCGTAAATTGAACAACCACCGCGATAACCAAGATGAAACTCATGGTACGCAGGTATTCAATACCCAGAGGGGTAAGGATGTAGGTTTCTACTAGGTATGCAGAGACCGACGCTAACGTTAGAACGAAAGTCGTCGCGAGGCCCATGCCAATCGCAGTCTCCAGTTTCTTGGAGACTCCCATAAATGGACATAGTCCTAAAAACTTCACTAGCACAAAGTTATTGACCAGCACTGTGCCAACCAACAACAAAAGGTATTCGGTCATAATGGATTAATTCTTGAGATTCCGATCCCGATATTATCCTGCTTTGCTCACCTAATAACAACCAAGGATCACTAGGGATTTAGACACTTGGTGAAAAAATCAACGGGTAACCGTTTGATTAAGATGGATCAGGTTAAGTATAGGTGGGTATTTGCGGGGAATGAAAAATAAGATTAACTCAATGATAACTCATCGAATCAATCCTATTTTCTTTGTTGTAAAAAGTGTCGAGGAACGAAATGACTTAGTCTTTATGAACCTGAGCTTTCTCAATTAATGTTTCGAACAGAGGCTCTGCGCACCAAAATTGGCATAAATAGCTTATGTTCCGTGTGTTCTTTTGGCTCGTCACTTGCGAGTTGCAGAGAGAGCTTAACCGCTTGATTAGCCATGACTTGAATTGGGTAACGAATGGTGGTCAATCGAGGGTAGATGAAGCGAGCAATGTGGCCGTCATCAAACCCAATAACTGATATATCTTCTGGAATACGAACGCCATTTTCTTGTAATAACGCCAAACAGCCTGCTGCCATGTAGTCGTTATACGTTGCAATGGCTGTGATATCTGTGTTTTTTGCCATTAAGTTAACCATGGCTTGCTCACCGCCTAGCTCGTCAGGTTCACCATATTCGATGTACTCATCGTTCGATTCAATACCGTGATCTTTCAATGCATCCAAATAGCCACCTAAGCGGTCGTGAGCATCTTCAATATCGTGACTCGAGCAGATGTAGCCAATGTGCTTGTGGCCGTTTTTAATCAAATACTCAGTCGCGATGTAAGAGCCGCGGCGGTTGTCGAGAGCAATACAGCGGTGTTCGATATCGGGAACAATTCGGTTGATGAGAACTAAGCCGGGCACTTCATTGGCTAGCTTAACCAATTCTTCGTCGCTAATGCCTTTGCTATGAACCACGAGTGATTCGCAGCGGCTGTTGATCAGCAAGTTAATCGCATTACGCTCTTTGGTCGCGTCATGGTAGCCGCTGCCAATCAGTAGCTGCTTTTCTTGCTCACTTGCCACGGTATCAATGGCTTTGATCATCGAGCCGAAGAACGGGGCAGAAACATCATTAACCAGTACACCAATCGCGTTTGAAGATTTGCTGACCAATGCACGGGCGTTGGCATTTGGGCGATAGCCGAGTTTTTCCATAGCGGCTTTTACCGCCGCAATTGCGGTTTCACTGGTGTGAGGTGCATTGTTGATTACTCGAGAGGTGGTCGCGATTGATACGCCTGCTTCCTTCGCAACATCTTTAATGGTAGCCATTCCGCTCTCTTATTCTGAATATAATGCTGTGTGCTGGTGGTTGGACATTTAACAACGGATAGTTAGGCAATTCAAATATTAAACATCAAATATGACGAGGTTTGATGGTTTATTTTTGATTGGCTGACTAGTTTGAAAATAATAAGCCAAGCTCTAGATTTGAGCTTGGTTTTTGAGTCACATTGGCGTGTGGACTGCTGTCGTGTGAGCTGTTGTCGCGTGAAGTAAGGTAATCACAGGTAACCCAAAGTAATAGGGGAACCAAGTGGCTTAGAGCAAGCCGCTTGGTCCGAATCTACTTACGATGCGCTTGTTAGCGTAACCTGATAACGATATTGATTGTCGGTGAGTTGAAACTCTTGGTGAACACTTGGACTCCAAGAATCATCACCACCAACACCCATATGTTGGTGATCTACGCGTACATAGATTTTCTCTTCACGAGTCAGGTCATTGGTATGCTTAGCATCCGTTAATTGTTGCTGGCTGTACTGACTCACACTGAATGAAAAATCGCCTTCGATCCCGATATTTCCTACATTCAAGTTTTTGGTTCCGCAACGTAACCCGCTATCGGTTGGGAATATATACGGCGTATGCATCTGACCCAGTGTCTGTTTGTGTAAACCGAATCGAGCAGCAGCCAAACGGTCTGGATAGTTTTCAAAAGGACCTAATCCCAGCCACGATACTGGAGTTTCATTGGCAGTTTCGAGTGGTAAAGGTAGCTCCATCTCAAGACCAATGCGTGGCATCGGTGGTAAGTGATCGGCTAAGTTGACATCAACCGCGATATTCATTTCGCCTAGGTTATTTAAGGTGTATTGCCATTTGGTAATCGCTTGGATTTGGCCATTAAATTGGTAGGCGAATACTGACGCCACTTGTACTGAGTCTGCGAGCGCTTGCACGACACAACTTGTACACTGACGCTCCCATTGACCAATGCCTGCAAGTTCCCAGCGACAAGCCCATGCATTTGGGTCGATGTTGTCTATCTCACTGATACCAATGTCGTTATCAAGTGGCGCGCGATAGAAGTTATCGACAGGTGCCTTGATAACTTGCGGTTGCCCATCAACGATCCAGTGGGTCAACAATCCACTCTCTGTATCCCATTGCCATTGATGTGTTTCATCTAGGCTAGACACGACCACTTTATTGTCTTGCTGATGTAACTGGGGAGCCAAAGCATTTGCCGTGATCGGGAGTTGCAAGCCAGCATGGTTACGTAAAGCAAATTGCTCCGTCGCACAAACATGGCCTTCCCCTGCCCACTTGGTTGAATGAGTCAGAGTAATATCGGTGTTGAGATGATATTCGGCTTGTGCTTTTGGTGTGAAAGCGAGGTCAATTACCAGCTCTTGTTTACTATCTTCAGCAACGGATAAGACTTGTTGCCCTGATTGAATCACGATGCCATTTTCGAGCAATCGCCAGCGTAAGATTTCATTGTCAGTCGCTCGGAACAGGTTTTCATTGGTTACCGTTAAGCGGCATTGATCTTCAGTTTGCTCTGCTAACGTCACATTGATCATTCTCTGGCAGTATTTCGCCTCTTCCAAGGTCGGGTGTACGCTGCGATCTGGGAAGATCAAACCGTTGATGCAGAACTGACGGTCGTTGATGACATCGCCAAAGTCTCCACCGTAGGCCCAGAAGTGTTCACCGTTTTCATCCCATTGGCTTAGTCCTTGGTCAACCCAATCCCAGATGAAACCGCCTTGTAGGCGAGGATATTCTCGGAATGCATCCCAGTAATCATTAAAGCTACCCAAACTGTTACCCATTGCGTGTGCGTATTCACAAAGAATAAGCGGGCGTTGCTCGTTAGGCAGAGAAACCCATTTCTTGATAGACCATTTTGGAACGGCATCGTCTTCGATAGTGCTGTTAACGCGTGCGTACATTGGCGCAATGATATCGGTCGCTGTGGTATTTGAACCACCGCCTTCATACTGTACCGGGCGAGAAGGATCGTACTGTTTCGACCAAGCATACATCGCATTGTGGCTGCTGCCGTGCCCTGACTCGTTGCCCAAAGACCAGATGATGATAGAAGGGTGGTTCTTATCACGCATGACCATTTGCGTATAGCGACTCATATAAGCGTGTGCCCATTGCGGATCCGCAGACAAGCGATTCATAGGCTGCATGCCATGGGTCTCGATGTTCGCTTCATCACACACATATAAACCGTATTCGTCACACAGCTCGTACCATCGTGGGTGGTTAGGGTAGTGAGCGGTGCGCACAGCATTGAAGTTGTACTGCTTCATTAGACAGATATCGCGGATCATGTCTTCTTCTGTCATCACATGCCCCAACTCTGGGTGATGCTCATGACGGTTGACGCCGCGAATCAATAGCGGTTTGCCGTTTAGCTTTAGCTGACCGTCTGTCATTTCGACTTTACGGAATCCAACTTGATAAGCTTCACTTTCTATGTGGTTACCTTGCCTATCAAGCAATGACACGACAATTCGGTAAAGGTTAGGAACTTCTGCGCTCCATTTCTTCGGATCTCGAACATGAAGAGTTTGGAATACCACATCATCGTAGGTGCCACGCTCGTCAATTCGTCGATTATGAGGGCGATCGATAAGCGGTTCAGTCACCGCGTTTTCACCGTCAAACAGTTGAACCTGAACTTGGTAAGTGTCTGGTGCCGTAATTTTGGTGACAATAGACAGTGAACCATCGCGATAGCATGCGTCTAAGTCCGGCGTAACGAACACATCTTCAATGCACTGCTTTGGTTTAGCTAGTAAGGTCACATCACGGAAAATACCGCTTAGCCACCACATATCTTGGTCTTCTAAATAGCTACCATCACACCAACGTATCACCATGACAGAAAGCGTATTGTCGCCAACCGTTAGATACTGAGTTAAGTCGAACTCGGCAGGTAAGCGGCTATCTTGGCTGTAACCAACCCAATTGCCATTACACCAAAGATGAAAAGCGGAATTGACGCCATCAAAGATAATACGTTGGGTGTTCTTTAGGTCATTTTTAGTCAACGTAATTTGAGTGCGGTAACAACCGGTTGGGTTTTCTGCCGGTACAAACGGTGGGTTCACTTCAAATGGGTATTTTACGTTGGCGTAGATAGGTTTATCGTAGCCTTGCATTTGCCAGTTCGATGGTACGGTAATCTCGTCCCATTGTGAGTCATTGAAACTTGTTTCGATAAATTCACCGTCAACTTGTTCAGGTGCATCAAAGTATTTGAACTTCCATTGTCCATTAAGAGATTTACGTTGTGACTCAATGCCGTCTCGAGCGTGCTTAAGGTTGCGGTAGCTTGATAATGGGCTGTGCGCATTAAGGCAGTGGATATTCACAGACTGTGGGTTTTCCCAATCGCGTCTTTGGATGATGTTTGAAAATGCCTTCATGGTATTCCTACTCTTAAAGTGTTCAATATGGGTAATAATTCTATTAAGTCATCGGTCTTTTAAGCCGTGATGACCGTTATCAAATCGTTGGTTATGCGTATTGTTCTGTTGGCTTATTCAGCTATTCAGCGAGCTGTTTTAATAAATAATCTTTTGCTTCGGGTATGCCCTGTTCGGCCGCTTGATTAGCAATAAATGCAGCTTGTTTGATGTCATTGTTGTTTAGGGCTTGGTCAATGTCTTTTTGGATATTCAGCCATTGCGCCTTTTGATTGGTTTCAATTGTCTGATTTGATGGTTGAGAAACTTGCTTTGAACCTAAGGTTTCGGGTTCATTGTCGGATGAAACACCAAGCTCAGCCAATAGAGTCAAAACCGCACTGTTTGTTGATTTGCTCGCCGTAACATCAATGACACCTACGTAGCTCAACGTCGCAGTCAACGGCAGTTGCTTATTGCCAATAACCTGCTGAGATTCTGAATACAGATCTTCAGGATGAATTCGATTGATGGCGCTATCTAACTTAGTGCTATCGGCGCTGACCACAATAAATTGCGCGTTGTCTCGTTGAGGTTCGAGTGCAATTGATGCTTCAATTCTTTCTAACCCTTGCATCGTTGTCGGGTAGTAAGTGAAGTCGTTAGTACTGTATTGACCAAGCAGTCGCCATTGTTTGTCAAAGACATAAATAGACGGTGCGAATAGCGCATCATTTTTAATGTATGAACGAATGAGCAAGGACAGCGATTCTGTCGTGTCACTGATTTGGTACGCGATGGTCGGAAAGCGTTGGCTATCCGCTTGTGTATTGTCATTTAACAATGAAGAGGAAAGGGTCGGTAAATGACCGTCCATAATCACTTGTTGGTGGAATGGAACAGACAATTGCGTCATTGGCAGCGCACTTAGCTGAGAGCAGCATGCACTCTCATTGAAATCAGTATTAAGTTCCTTTTCAGGTATTCCGCTGCATGCGCTAACTGTGAGTGCCGCGACAATGATCACCAATGATTTTAATTTCATCTGATTGCTACCTTAGTAAAGGGGAAAACATCGGCTTTCCCCGTTAAATTGCTATTCCAGTGTTGAGCGTCAATTCGTTGATTGAACAGACGCTCGGGTGTGGTGGTTTACCACCAAGTTTCTACGTTGAAACCAAAGGTAATTTCATCGACGGTCTCTGCATTGATGCTCGTCGCCGTGCCATACACTTCGTTACCACGGTCCCATTCGTTGTTGGATTCAGAGTACGTCGCAAAAATACGAATAGATGGACGAGCCCATACCCCTTTTCCAGCTTGGAACATTTGAGCCACGGTCACTTTATACATATCGTTGGTGCCCGAGCCGTTTTGAGCTTCTACCGTTTCGTAACCCACCTCTAATGCTGTCGACATGTAATCTGTCCAAGCATATTGAGGACGAGCTCCGACACTGAACCACTTCTCACCATCGTTGTTATCTAGGTTTTTGTCTTGATAAGCGATGGAGTACATCACTTGAACATCTTCACTGATATTCAAGTCACCGTGGTTAAATAGGCGCCAGCTAGAACCATCGTGTTCCACACCCGTGCTGTATTTTCTGTTTGATCCACCTTCAGCACTCATTAATCCACCTGCCAACGCATCGGTACCATATTGGAAGGCCAAGGTGTTTGAACCGTAGTTCCAAGCTTGACGGTAAAGAGCAGAGAGCATTGCGCCAGAAGTAGTAATGTCTTTATCGTCGTAGCTTGAGTTCTGCGTGGTTACGTAGTTTAGGCCGAGTGTTAGGTCTGCTGTTTCACTTAGCTCAATGCCACTTAAGCGGGCATCGATGTTATGAAGGCTGCGTCCATCGTCACTTGAAGAGTTTGGTGCCATCCAAGCTAAGTGAGCATCAGCAAAGCCGAGATCCCAATCTTCAATACCAAGACCGGTGCTGGATGTATCCCAGTACTTCACATCTATCATGTGGACTTCGTGGCGACGGTAAAAACGTTCACCTGCCCAAATTTTTGCGTTGGGTTGGCCGTCGATAAGCCCATGGCCTGCTGACCAAAGCTGAATCGTACTCACGTCTCCCCAGCTATCTCCACTGCCTAGATAAATCGTGGTGTCAAAATAGGCGTCATTGTCACGCCATACATCGGCTTTCACTCCCGCTTCCCACCAATTTAGTTCATTACCTAAACGGTAGTTACCGTAACCTTGGCCCGCTCGAATAACGTCGTTGCGTTCTCCTTTGCCGTCGTTATGTTGGTCATTATCGGTGTAGATGTTTCCCCATTTTGCATAACCAAAATACGTTACGTTCTCCACTGCAGCGAAGCTGACTAATGGGGCGAGGGACAGAGTGAATCCTAATGCTTTGACTAGCATTTTTTGTTTCATGAAGTGTCTCCATTATTTTTTATTTATGGATATTTTTATGTTTGAGTCCTAACTCGAGCGAGAGTGTAAATAAACTCTGGAAACGTTTTCATGATGAAGTTGGCATTTTTATGCTATTGATGGGTTTGTGATTATTTTGTGTGATTTTGATCTGATTATTGGGCTTGTATAGGTGTTTTTACGCTAGGTTTTGTGATTTTAAAGTGGAATCGTTTTCTTTACTCAGTGCTATGTGGTGGTTTAGAGGGAGTGATTATGCTGTTGGTTGTCTTGGAATTTGAGGTGAAGCGGGTTTGAGGTACTTTGAGTGTCGGGTTGTTCGAGGGCTTTGAGGAAAAGCAGCCCAGTTAATGATAACTGGGCTCGTGAGACAAGGAAGTAAGTATCAAAGCAAATGCAGCAGCAAGGCTACAAGCATCGTGTTCTGTACCGTCAAGCTGGAATGTAAAAGTTAGGACCCAGAGAGACACTTCATAGATGTACTCGAAGATCTAAGAATACGAGTGTGATGTGATCAGTTCAAGAGGAAATGTATTTTAGCCTATGTGTTAATGGGAACTTTGATTTAATATACTGAATTTAAAAGATTAAATTGCCATTAATTATCGTTTTATATTGCTTTATTTAGAGTGGAAAGTTCAATTCTACCTAGAGGTAGGCAATATGAGATGGAATGGTGGTCAATCTAAATCTTTGAATTAGGAGCTATTTACCAAAGTTATCAGTCTTGAATATTTGCTGGAAACGTTTTCATGATTTCGAGTTTGATCACAGAAACTCTGGGCTTAATAATTATGATACGGGGTAATTAAACGCGTTAAGGTTAAAAAAATGACGAATAAATCCCTAATTGATATTACCGGTCAACACTCGCAACTGATTGTAGAACTTGGCGATTTTGCCGAAATTCTTCATTGGGGAGCTCCCGTTCGTGGTGATTTAGCTAGCTTCCGTGTTTCTCTTGAAAGACCGGTTCCATACGGCCGCCTTGATAATGATGTTGCTATGTCTCTGAGCCCAGAGCTCGGGCGCGGTGTTTTCAGCAGTCCGGCATTAGAAGGGCACCGAGACGGATTGGACTGGGCGCCTGTTTTCTCTATTACGGATGTTCAACAAACACCATCTAGCCTAATCATTGAGAGTGAAGATATACGTGCAGGCTTACGTTTAACAACCGAGTTATGCCTCGATAAACATGATGTTGTGAAATCTCGTCACACCTTAACCAACGTTAAAGCCGGCCTTTATCAGGTGAACCGTCTCGCCAATACTTTGCCATTACCAGCAAGAGCTAATGAGTTGATGACGTACTACGGCCGCTGGGTACATGAGTTCCAAACGGTGCGTCAACCCTTACAGCAAGGGGGCTATCAGCAAGAAAATCGTCGCGGAAGAACGTCTCATGAACATTATCCAGCGATGGTTGTCGGTACCGCTAACTTTAATGAAATGGCAGGTGATGTGTGGGGGATTCACTTCGCTTGGAGTGGTAACCACAGACTGCGCGCGGATGTAAAAGCAGACGGTCGTCGCTACGTGCAAGCGGAAGTTATTTATCTACCGGGTGAGATTACATTGGATGAAGGTGAAAGCTTAACGACACCTTGGTTATATGCCAGTTTCAGTTCGGAAGGCTTAAATGGAATGAGCCATCAGTTCCACTCCCATGTGCGTTGTTCCATCTTGCCGGAGTCTTTCGCACAAAAGCCTCGACCTATCCATCTTAATACTTGGGAAGGCATCTATTTTGACCATGATCCTGATTATATTATGTCGATGGCTAGCCAAGCCGCGGATATGGGAGTAGAGCGTTTTATCATTGACGATGGCTGGTTCAAAGGGCGCTGCGGAGACAAGGCTGCGCTAGGGGATTGGTTCTTAGATGAAGAAAAATACCCAAATGGTTTAGATCCGATAGTTGAGCACGTTAATCAGTTGGGTATGGAGTTTGGATTGTGGTTCGAACCTGAGATGATCAATAAGGATTCTGACTTATACCGAGCCCATCCAGACTGGTTGCTTGCGGTTGACGGCTATGACCAACCAACGGGTCGTAATCAATATGTTATCGATCTTCAGAATCAACAAGCATTCGACTTTTTGTTTGAGCGTCTTGACCACTTCTTAAGTCAGTACAACATTGCTTACATTAAGTGGGATATGAACCGAGAAGTTGTACAACCTGCGCATCTAGGCAGGGCTGCGGCTCATCAACAAACCGCTCGTTATTATGAGTTGGTCGATAAAGTCCGAGAGAAGCACCCAATGGTTGATATTGAATCGTGTGCGGCTGGTGGTGGTCGTATCGATTTTGAGGTTCTTAAGCGTACGCAACGTTTTTGGGCGTCTGATAACAATGACGCGCTGGAAAGACAAACGATTCAGCGTGGGATGAGTTACTTCTTCCCCCCTGAGGTAATGGGAAGCCATATTGGTGCGAGCCACTGCCACAGCACTCGTCGTCGTCATAGTATTGAGTTTCGTGGTCTAACAGCACTGTTTGGTCATATGGGGATTGAATTAGATCCTGTGAAAGAAGTGCAAGAAGAGAAGCAGGGCTTTGAACACTACATCAAGCTACATAAGATGCTGCGCCCGTTACTGCATAGCGGGAGAACTTGGCGAGTTCCAACGGACGATAGTGCCCATCAAATCCATGCGGTCGTCTCCGAAGATGTGTCAGAAGCTGTGGTGATGATTGCACAGCTTGCGATGCCAACCAATTCATTGAGTGGTCATTTGCGTATACCTGGGCTAGATCCACAAAGTTTATACAAGGTATCTGTGATTGATAAACCGTCAAATTACGATGATATTGTGAATTATCAACCGCCATGGACAGAGTCTTGCTGTGAATTATCAGGTGCTTGGTGTGCCGAGGTGGGGCTGACGATGCCAATACTTGACGCAGAAACAGCGATGCTGATTAAGTTTGAACGTATCGAGTAAGTTTTAGCATAGGCTTTATATTTGATGAACCGCGTAGGTGAAATTACGCGGTTTTTTATTGCCTTTAATAAGCCGTCATGAACTATCAAATCAATTTGATGTGCCCGTATAGATTGGAGAACTGTAGGTATTCCCAGCGTGATACTGTACTTATGTAATCGTTCTCATGCGTTACTTCACACAATGAACTGTTTTGAGCACTTTAATTAGCGATATTCTCTATCAATTCGAGGGTTTTATTGTTCGATCTCTCACTTTGGATATTTGACTGAAAACGTTTCCATGGAGTGGTTGTTGATCACAGTATCTGTTCGTTGGAATGGTTACATTAGCATCGGACTTGATACTTGAGTGTTTTAAGAAGCGACCACAGAGTGGCTCTAAAACAGAACTTGAGTGGATAAATTATTATAAATAAAAGGTAAGCGTTTCAACGTCTGTTAGGAGATGAAGTTACGCGCCTGAAGGAAATACTATGTCTGATCAAATTACTCTACAAACCAAATTATCGTATGGACTTGGGGCTTTAGGTAAAGACTTTGCCTGTGCTCCAATCTACATCTTCTTAATGTTTTACTTCACCGATGTTGCTGGGCTGTCAGCGGCATTTGTGGGTACTATCTTTTTGGCCGCGCGCATTGTCGACGCGGTGACCGACCCAATGATGGGCGTTATCGTTGATAACACACGCTCTAAGTTTGGTAAATTCCGTCCTTGGATAGTGATTGGAACCCTGTTAAATGCTGTAGTGCTTGTTGGTCTTTTTAGTACGCATATGTTTGAAGGCACTACGTTATACATTTATGCAGCGGCTGCTTATATTCTGTGGGGCCTTACGTACACTATTATGGACATTCCATATTGGTCTTTGATTCCTGCACTATCGAGCTCTCGTCAAGAACGTGAAAAGTTGGTTGTTTGGCCACGATTATTTGCTAGCTTGGCGTGGTTTATTACGGGTACTTACGGGCTACATATTGTCGGTAAACTGGGTGACGGCGACCAAGGACAAGGTTTCTTCAACGTTGCTATGTTGATTGCTGTGCTGTTCGTGATGAGTGCATTCTTGATTGCTCGCAACGTAAAAGAAAAATCGGCACCAGCAAATGCGAAACCAGCTGAGCGTTTCAGCTTTAAAGATGTAATGGTTATCATTGGTAAGAATGACCAACTAAAAGCACTTATTGGTACCGTATTGTCGTTCCAAATAGCAAACTTGTTGGTGGGTGGTTTTGCGATTTACTACTTCTCTTACGCTTTAGGCAACGCTGACTTGTTCCCCGTTTATATGATGGTGGCAGGTATCGCTGAAGTTGCAGGCGTATTCTTGTTCCCTCGTATTGCATCAGTGTTACCACGCAAACACCTATGGGTTATCGCTTGTGGCTTCCCAGTGCTGTCTTGTACCACTCTACTTATCATGGGCTTTATCGCTCCAGGTAACGCGATTCTAATCGGTATCGCAGGTGCTGCTATCAAGTTTGGTGTGGGTATCGCTAACGCACTGCAAACTGTAATGCTTGCCGATGTTGTTGATTACGGTGAACACAAAACGGGTCGTCGCAGTGAGAGTGTTATCTTCTCTGTTCAAACTATGCTTGTTAAGTTTGCAGGCGCGGCTGGTGGTTTTATTGTTGGTATGGGCTTGTCTGTGGTGGGTTATGTACCAAACGTGGAACAGTCTGACAGCACTATCATGGGACTGCAGTTTATGATGGTAGGTTTACCAGCGATTCTAATGACGGTAAGTGCTCTTGTTTATAAGCGCTACTACCACCTGCATGAAGGATTTGATCAAGACCAAGCCGGTAAAGAGACTCAGACAAATGTTGTTACAGCAGAAGCATAACCGCTAAACGACGTCTAATCTAGAATAAAGCTCAGTTTAGTCACTAAGCCCAAACGCCTCCTTGTGAGGCGTTTTTTTATGGATGTGAGTTAATCAAAGCTGTGCCTGTAGGGCTTTTGTTTCGACTAAAACGCAAAAAGCCGCATCGAATGATGCGGCTTCTTTAAATTTGGCTCCCCTTGCAAGACTTGAACTTGCGACATACGGATTAACAGTCCGCCGTTCTACCAACTGAACTAAAGGGGAATTGCTTGTTAGCGACGCGAATTCTAATAATTGTCCGGATTTCTGTCAATAAAAAATATCAGAAAAAAGTAAGATAAAAAACTTTACTTTCTTGAACGCCTTATAGGATTTAGCTTTGCTTTAGTTATCCACCAAAATTGTGGATAAGTGTGTGTGTGAAACTTTAACAACAATAATTGGGATAAATCGAAAAATGTAAAAATCTTATCTAACGTAATGTATTTAAAAGATTTATAGCAAAATATCGCAATTGTATAACTTTTGTAGATTATAAAACGAACAGTAAAACAAGCGGTATTTTTAGGTTTTTTGGGGAAAAGTGGTGGATTAAAATTCGAGTAATTTAGCTGGGGAAACTTTGCAGGGGCACGGATAATACCAAGTTCTAAAAATAAAAGCTATAACTGATCTCTGATCTTAAGATGCATTTCTCTAGATAATAGTTGCAACGACACTCCTCCTAGAGTGACAATGACCTGATTAAAAAAACAGTATGGAAATGGCGACCTATGAGTAAACTCTTTGACTTGGTATCGGACTACAGCCCGTCCGGTGATCAGCCGACAGCGATAACCAAATTACTAGACGGATTAGATTCTGGTTTGGCACATCAAACTCTACTAGGGGTAACGGGCTCAGGTAAAACCTTTACACTTGCCAACGTCATTTCCCAATCTCAAAGACCAGCGATTCTGTTAGCGCCTAACAAGACACTGGCGGCTCAACTTTACGGTGAGATGAAATCTTTCTTTCCAAACAATGCCGTTGAGTATTTCGTTTCTTACTACGATTACTACCAACCTGAAGCCTACGTTCCAACCACGGACACGTTCATCGAGAAAGATGCGTCTGTGAACGCTCATATCGAACAAATGAGGCTTTCGGCAACCAAAGCCTTATTAGAACGAAAAGACGCCATCATTGTGGCTTCTGTGTCGGCTATCTACGGTCTTGGTGATCCTAAGTCTTATTTGAAGATGATGCTTCATTTGAGTCGTGGCGAGGTGATGGATCAGCGTGATATTTTGCGCCGTTTGGCTGAGCTGCAATATTCAAGAAACGATGTCGCCTTTGAACGTGGTCAGTTCCGTGTTCGTGGTGAGGTGATCGATATCTTTCCTGCTGAATCTGACCAAGATGCGGTTCGAATTGAAATGTTCGATGACGAAGTGGACTGCATTAGTATTTTTGATCCTCTGACTGGTGCGGTGAAACAAAGAGACTTGCCGCGCTTTACGGTTTATCCAAAAACTCACTATGTAACGCCAAGAGAAAAAATCCTTGAAGCGATTGAGAATATCAAGGACGAACTGCGCGATCGTGCTCAATACTTAAAAGACAACAATAAGCTTTTGGAAGAGCAGCGTATCTCTCAAAGAACTCAGTTTGATATTGAGATGATGACTGAGCTTGGCTTCTGTTCCGGTATCGAAAACTATTCACGATACTTGAGCGGCCGTGCGGAAGGGGAAGCGCCGCCAACGTTATTTGACTACCTGCCTGATGATGGTTTGCTGATCATCGATGAGTCACACGTGACTGTGCCGCAAATTGGTGCGATGTATAAAGGTGACCGTTCTCGTAAAGAAACCTTGGTCGAGTTTGGTTTTAGACTGCCTTCTGCATTGGATAACCGTCCAATGAAGTTTGAAGAATTTGAGTCTATAGCCCCACAAACGATTTTTGTGTCGGCAACACCAGGTAATTACGAGATTGAAAAATCAGATGGCGAGATTGCTGATCAAGTGGTACGTCCTACTGGTTTGTTAGACCCAATCATCGAAGTAAGACCTGTCGCGACGCAGGTGGATGACTTGCTGTCTGAAATCAGAATCCGTTCAGTGAAAGAAGAGCGTGTTTTGGTTACCACGTTGACCAAGAGAATGGCAGAAGACTTAACCGAATACCTAAGTGAGCACGGCGTTAAAGTGCGTTACTTGCACTCGGATATCGATACCGTTGAGCGTGTAGAGATCATCCGAGACCTACGTTTGGGCGAGTTCGATGTGTTAGTGGGCATTAACTTACTTCGTGAAGGTTTGGATATGCCTGAAGTGTCGCTGGTGGCGATTCTTGATGCAGACAAAGAGGGCTTCTTACGTTCTGAGCGTTCTCTGATTCAAACCATTGGTCGTGCTGCGCGTAACTTGGAAGGTAGAGCGATCCTTTATGGTGATTCGATTACTAAGTCGATGAGAAAAGCGATTGATGAAACCGATCGTCGTCGCGAGAAACAGCAAGCCTACAACGAAGAGCAAGGTATCACGCCGCAAGCGTTGAAACGCAATATTAAAGACATTATGGAATTGGGTGATCTAACCAAGTCGAAGCAGCAGCGCCAATCGAAGCAAGTTCCTTTATCTAAGGTGGCTGAGCCTTCTGAAAGTTATGCCGTACTTACGCCGCAACAGCTTGATAAAGAGATCAGTAAGCTAGAAGCTGCGATGTATCAGCATGCTCAGAATCTGGAATTTGAATTGGCCGCACAGAAGCGTGATGAAATTGAGCAGCTAAGAAAGCAGTTTATTACCAACAGCTAATCTCACTTTTCGCTCGAGAAGTGATCCCTCTCAGCACAAGAATTGAGAGCGTTTCAGACAAAAAAACAGCCAGTAGTAAATGTTCTACTGGCTTACGTTTGTGAACACTCGGTCCACTAACAACGTCAGTTGGCTAGGTGACCCGAAGGTCATCTATATCGTTGCATCGTTCGTGCCAGATAGATAAAACATTGATTGTTTGAAGTAAGTAAAAAAACACACTACAAATATTGTGGCTAATTTGCATAATGCAAAGCGGAATGCGACTATAATAAGAAATGCAAATTATAAATGGCTAGGATATGCAATCAAAAACGCTAGATAACAAATCGAAGTATTTGTTGATGGTAGAGGATACCGCTTCGGTAGCAGCTTTATATCGCTCGTATCTTACACCGCTCGAAATTGATATCAACATTGTCGGCACTGGCCGCGATGCAATCGAGAGTTTGAATCATCGAATCCCAGACCTTATTTTATTAGATCTACGTCTACCTGATATGACGGGTATGGACGTGCTATTTGCTGTAAAACAGAAGTACCCTGAAGTTCCGGTTATCTTCATGACGGCTCATGGCTCTATCGATACCGCCGTAGAAGCGATGCGTCATGGTTCTCAAGATTTCCTTATCAAACCGTGTGAAGCCGACCGACTCCGTATTACGGTGAACAACGCGATCCGCAAAGCCACCAAGCTTAAAAATAGCTCGGAACACCCGGGAAACCAAAATTACCAAGGCTTTATCGGCAGTAGCCAAACCATGCAGCAGGTTTACCGAACGATTGATTCTGCTGCATCGAGTAAGGCGAGCATTTTCATTACTGGTGAAAGTGGTACCGGTAAAGAGGTATGTGCAGAAGCCATTCATGCGGCGAGTAAGCGTGGCGATAAGCCTTTCATCGCGATTAACTGTGCCGCTATCCCTAAAGATCTGATTGAAAGTGAATTGTTTGGTCACGTTAAAGGTGCCTTTACCGGTGCGGCGACCGATCGCCAAGGTGCTGCTGAGCTTGCTGATGGTGGAACACTGTTTCTTGATGAACTGTGCGAAATGGACTTAGAGCTGCAAACCAAGCTGCTGCGCTTTATCCAAACCGGTACTTTCCAAAAAGTCGGCTCTTCGAAGATGAAGAGTGTCGACGTTCGTTTTGTGTGTGCGACCAACCGTGACCCTTGGAAAGAAGTACAAGAAGGTCGCTTTAGAGAAGATTTATACTATCGTTTATACGTGATTCCATTGCACTTGCCGCCATTGCGTGAGCGTGGTGAAGATGTCATCGAGATCGCGTATTCTCTGCTAGGCTATATGTCGGTCGAGGAGGGGAAGGCGTTTGTACGTTTTGCTCAGGAAGTACTTGATCGCTTTAATCAATATGAGTGGCCGGGTAACGTTCGTCAGCTACAAAACGTGTTGCGAAACGTGGTGGTATTGAATAACGGCAAAGAGATTACTCTCAACATGCTTCCACCACCGTTGAACCAACCGATTGAAAACAGTCTGCGATTGAAAGAGAAGCAGAATGAAGACATCACGGTAAAAGATATTTTCCCATTGTGGATCACTGAGAAAACGGCTATCGAACAAGCCATTAAAGCGTGTGATGGCAACATCCCCCGTGCGGCAGGTTTCTTAGATGTCAGTCCATCGACGATATACCGTAAGTTGCAAACGTGGAATGCGAAGCAGTAATCATCAAACAATAAGAAAATAATAATGACGAAAGTATTAAATCAGCAAAAAGTTGATGAGCTTGCCGGCGAAATTGGGCAAGAGAATGTTCCGGTTTTACTGGAAATCTTTTTAGGTGAGTTGAAAGGCTACTACGAGCACTTAGAGATAAATAAAGAGTCGGATACCTCTAAGTACTTGGCTGATATCAGTCATGCACTTAAGAGCAGCGCAGCAAGTTTTGGCGCGGATTCTTTGTGTAGTTTTGCGATTAGCTTAGATGCAAAAGTGAAGCAAGCGTTGCCGGTGACAGAAGTTGATTTTCAAGATATGCAAGACCTTCTGTTATCGACGTACACTGAATATCAGCAGTTGATGACGGATCTTTAAAACGGCGAGTTATTACTGAGATTAAAAAAGGAGCATCATGCTCCTTTTTTGTTGTCTGTCGCTTGAACCTATGGCTTAAGCCAACTGAGCTTCAATGGCTTGTTGAAGCTTCACACGGTCGTGTCGCCAATCTCGGTTTGCTGATGCAAGATCTGTGGTCACACAATTCCATTGCCCTTCTAATTCAGGGTGTGGTTCATTGCCCAGTACAATGTCTATCTTTCTTGCCTTACAGGTACGTTCACACCACTCCAATTGCTCTTGAAGCGTCATTTTCCCTGCAGGGCCGTGCTCTGGTGAAAGGTTTTCAACGAAGATAACTTTTGCCTTGGTGTTCTCAGCTATGGCTTTCCCAATCTCTGGAAGGAGAAGAGGGGGCATCACGCTGGTTAAAAAGCTTCCAGGGCCAAGGACAATACAGTCTGCTTGCTCAACGGCAGCAACGGCTTCTTTGGTTGCAGGCACTTCTGGAGATAAGTCCATCATGCGCAGTTTTTCTGTCATGTCATCAACGTTGGTTTCGCCTGTTACCCAGCGGCCGTCCATTGATAGAGCCATGAGGTCTGAAGGATGCTCGGTCATCGGGACGATATTGACATCGACCTTGAGCATATTTCGAATCAGGTTAATTGCTTCCAATGGGCGAACGGAAAGGTTGTCTAACGCCGTCAGCATTAGGTTACCTAAGTTATGACCGTCTAGCTCACCTTGGCCGCGAAAGCGGTATTCGAACATCATCGAACTGATTGAAGGTTCTGTAATTAATTGGTTGATACAGTTACGTGTATCTCCCCATGCGATGCCACCTTGGCAATCTCGAATACGTCCGGTGGAACCGCCGTTATCTGTCGTTGCAACAATGCCAGTTGCGTTGTTACCAAAGTCTTTTAATGCAGCTAACATGCGACCTAAGCCATGGCCACCGCCGATTGCTACGACTTTCTTTGAAGAGTAAATATTCATTTATTGTTCTTGTTAGGTTATTACCAACTATAATTTAGGTTAAATGCTTCTCGCTATATACTCAACAAGAGTTATTTTGAGCGTTTGATACGTTTTTTTTGCCGATGTGACCCGTTTTTTACCATCAGAGCTAGATTCACGTACAAATATTAAGTATTTTATTACTCAGCTACTGCGCGTGTGAATATAACGCTCAGTTGCCATAACTCCGAGCTCTCGCATGCTAAGTCGCACAGTGGTATTTGCTGTACCGATACGCATCAAGAGCCAGTGACATGTTGTCACAAGGGCTTAATTGGAAATGATTATGCCTCCCGTGTTTGGAAAGGTGTTCCGTGGCGCAACAATTCGAAGATAGATTCCATCGCAAGTTTTATTACTTGCGCTTGTCGGTTACAGACGTCTGTAACTTTAAATGTACTTACTGCTTGCCAGATGGTTATAAACCGTCAGGGCAAAAAAACTCGTCTTTTTTAAGTGTTCCCGAGATCAAACGCGTTGTTAAAGCGTTTGCAGATTGTGGTACCTCAAAGATCCGCATTACAGGCGGAGAGCCGAGTCTGCGTAAAGACTTTCCTGAAATCATACATACCGTTGCTTCTACTCCAGGCATCGAAAAAGTGGCCACCACAACGAATGGCTACCGCATGGAGAAACAAGTAGGACAATGGCGTGATGCTGGTTTAACCCATATAAACGTGAGCGTGGATAGTTTAGATTCGCGCATGTTCCATCAGATCACTGGTGAGAATAAGTTTACTGAGGTTATGCGAGGCATTGATAAAGCGTTTGAGGTTGGCTTTGAACAAGTCAAAGTCAACGTCGTATTAATGAAAGACCTTAACAGTCAGGAGTTACCAGCCTTCCTTAATTGGATCAAAGACAAACCCATTCAATTACGTTTTATCGAGCTGATGAAAACCGGCGAGATGGACGAGTTGTTCGATAAACATCATGTGTCTGGCGTTGCGATTCGCAACCAGCTTATTGCTAATGGTTGGCTGCTAAAAGTCAAAGCCGTTAACGATGGTCCGGCGCAAGTGTTTGTCCACCCAGACTACAAGGGTGAAATCGGTTTGATCATGCCTTACGAGAAAGACTTTTGTGAGAGTTGTAACCGTCTGCGCGTTTCTGCGACCGGTAAACTTCACCTATGTCTGTTTGGCGACCATGGTGTTGAACTGAGAGATCTGATTCAAGAAGATCAACAAGAGCAAGAGCTCATTGATCGAATTCAGGCTCAGCTTCAAACCAAGTCCGTTAGCCACTTCTTACACGATGGCAACAGCGGCATGACTCCAAACTTGGCGTCAATCGGCGGTTAACCCGCTATATACTCTAAAGCATTTTATCGCTTAGCTTCTTTAGGCTGGGCGAATCAGTCTAATGAAAAATTTATATAGGTGAACAAATGGGTCACGCAGAAAGCAAATTCCAAGCAGCAAACATCGCAGTACTAACGGTTTCAGATACTCGTACAGAAGAAAATGATACGTCAGGCGGTTACCTAGCAGAGCATGCTAAAGAAGCGGGTCACAACGTGGTTGATAAGCAAATCGTTATCGACGACATGTACAAGATCCGAGCGATCGTATCTAAGTGGATCGCTGATGAAAGCGTACAAGCGATCATGATCACGGGTGGTACGGGTTTTACTTCTCGTGACAGCACGCCTGAAGCGCTTAAGCCACTGTTCGACAAAGAAGTAGAAGGCTTTGGTGAGCTTTTCCGTCAAGTGTCTTACGAAGAGATCGGTACATCGACGATTCAATCGCGTGCGATTGCGGGTTTTGCTAACCACACAGTAATCTTTGCTATGCCAGGCTCTACAGGCGCTTGCCGTACAGGTTGGACTAAGATCATCAAGCAACAGATGGATGCTAGCCACCGCCCTTGTAACTTCATGCCACACCTTTCTGTATAAGGCGGTTTGAGTATGAGCCAATTTACACACATTAACGCGTCTGGCGAAGCAAACATGGTTGACGTATCGGCTAAAGCTGAGACAGTACGTGAAGCGAGAGCGGAAGCATTCGTTCAAATGTCGGCAGAAACGCTAGAGCTGATTGTTTCTGGTAGCCACCATAAAGGTGATGTTTTCGCAACGGCACGCATTGCGGGTATCCAAGCGGCGAAGAAGACGTGGGATCTGATTCCACTGTGTCACCCTCTGCTATTAACCAAAGTAGAAGTGCAGCTTGAAGCGATCGAGTCTGAAAATAAGGTTCGCATTGAATCTGTTTGTAAGCTTGCTGGTAAGACGGGCGTAGAAATGGAGGCGCTAACGGCTGCTTCTGTTGCTGCACTGACGATTTACGATATGTGTAAAGCTGTTCAGAAAGACATTGTTATCGAGAACGTACGTCTGTTAGAGAAGACGGGTGGTAAATCTGGACACTTTAAGGTGGAATCATGATCACTGTACTTTTCTTTGCTCAAACTCGTGAACTTGTCGGTGTTGATAGCCTAGAAGTTGATGCGCAATTCAGCACCATCGAAGCGATTCGCAGCCACCTTGTCACGCAAGAAGGCAAATGGGATATCGCATTGGAAGAGGGCAAGCTTCTGGCTGCGCTTAACCAATCTATTGTGCCTTTGACGACTGAAGTGAAAGACGGCGATGAAGTCGCTTTCTTCCCACCAGTGACTGGAGGCTAAGCATGGATCCAAGAGTATTAGTGACAACAGAGGATTTCTCTGTAGGCGACGAATACGACTACTTGGCTCAAGGTACAGCTGCCGGAGCGATTGTGACGTTCGTTGGTAAAGTTCGCGACATGAACCTTGGCGATAACGTGATTGGTTTGTCTCTGGAGCACTATCCGGGCATGACAGAGAAATCACTGAGCGAGATCTGTGATCAAGCTGAAGCGCGCTGGCCTATTCAGAAGATGCGAGTGATTCACCGCGTGGGTGACCTAGATATCGGTGACCAAATCGTTTACGTTGGTGTATCCAGTGTGCATCGTGGCGCTGCCTTCGAAGCGTGTGAGTTTGTTATGGACTTTCTGAAAACCAAAGCGCCGTTTTGGAAAAAAGAACGTACCACGGAAACAACTCGCTGGGTTGATTCTCGCGATTCAGATAGTAAAGCTGCGGAGCGTTGGGAGAAATAATTCTCGCAATAGGATGTTGCTTCAAAAATTCGCTCTGTTGATTGAGACAGTAAAAAGCCGACTATTAAGGTCGGCTTTTTTGTACGTGCTACAAAGTCATTTATAAATAAATGCTGTATTAATAAATGGTTAGTCATTCATGTTGCATATAAATTCGATGCCTGATTTTGTCTGTCTTGGTGCATTTCTAAAACTGTTTTGGTGCAGTGCTTTATGCTGTTTTGTATAAAGTGATAACCCTCACAAATAGTAGAGTCTATTTAGGGGATATGTGATGTGCAATTAGATTTCATGTGGCATTAATGTTAATTTGCCGTCTGTGTTCTAGCATAAGATGCTAAAAAAAAGTATCAATACAGATACATCAACACTAAAGGCTGTTTTTTAATTAATCCCTATGTGTAACTCACTATTCATTAGGTTTTTATTAGAGATTTACACTATTACCTTAAGTAATTCGGAGAATTATCCGATTTTTTGCGACTTGTTTATGGCAAATTACTTCAATGGTTGATAGTGTGTGCCTCAATCTTTGTAAGGTTTTAGATTTTTATGCTTAAATTTTAAGCTAAATAAATCTAAATCACTGCCGTTCAGTGAACCTAACAAAGAAGTCATGGATGCAATACGAAAAACTTGGAGTTTATTAAATGTACAAGAATAAAATCACTCAGGCCCTTCTTCTAGGTGCTGGTTTGGCAGTGGCTGCCACTTCTACTCTTTCTATCGCTGCTGAAGTTCCAGCAGGTACAGAACTAGCAAAAGTTCAGGAACTTGTTCGCGGTAACGGTACTGAAGTTGCGACTATCGACCCACACAAATCTCAAGGTGTACCAGAATCTCACGTAATTCGTGATCTTCTAGAAGGTCTAGTGAACCAAGACGGCGAAGGTAATACTATCCCTGGTGTTGCTGAAAGCTGGGAAACGACAGACAACAAAACATTCACTTTCCACCTACGTAAAGACGCAAAATGGTCTAACGGCGATCCTGTAACAGCTGAAGATTTCGTTTACAGCTGGCAGCGTGCAGTTGATCCTGCAACGGCTTCTCCATACGCTTGGTACATGGAATATACCAAGATGGCGAATGCGAAGGACATCGTAGCGGGTAAGAAAGACAAGAGTGAGCTAGGCGTTAAAGCTGTAGATGCAAACACGCTTGTTGTTGAATTAGAAACAGCGGTACCATACTTCGTAATGATGATGGGCCACACAACAATGAAGCCAGTACACAAGGCGACTGTTGAAGAATTCGGTGATCAATGGACTAAGCCTGACCACTTCGTTGGTAACGGTGCATTCTCTGTTGATAAATGGGTTGTTAACGAGCGTTTAGTTCTAAAGCGTAACGACCAATACTGGAACAACGATAAGACGGTTCTAAATAAAGTAACCTTCCTACCAATCGAAAACCAAGTCGCGGAAATGAACCGCTTCCTATCTGGCGAAATCGATTTCACAAACGAACTTCCAACTGAGCACTTCAAGCGTCTTCAAAAAGAGTACGCGGAAGATGTATCTGTAGCGGGTAACCTATGTACTTACTACTACATCTTCAACACGAAGAAAGCACCATTTGATGATGTTCGTGTTCGCCAAGCAATCTCTTACGCAATCGACCGTGATATCGTAACAGGTGCTATCCTAGCGCAAGGTCAAAAACCTGCGTACTTCCTAACGCCTGAAATCACAGCTGGCTTCGATCCTGAGCTACCAGCTTACGGTAAGATGTCTCAAAAAGAGCGTAACGCAGAAGCAGAACGTCTTCTTGAAGAAGCAGGTTACGGCAAAGATAACCCACTTAAATTCAACCTACTTTACAACACTTCAGAGAACCACAAGAAGATTGCTGTAGCGCTAGGTTCTATGTGGAAGAAAACACTGGGTCTTTCTGTAACACTTGAGAACCAAGAGTGGAAAACGTACCTATCTTCTAAAGATTCTGGTGACTTCGAAGTAGCACGTGCTGGTTGGTGTGGTGACTACAACGAAGCGTCTTCGTTCCTAACGCTAATGAAGAGTAACAACACTACCGGTGGTGTTCACTACGACAGCGCGGCTTACGATAAAATCATCGATAAAGCACTTAACTCAACTTCAGAAGAAGAGCGCAAAGCACTTTACCTAGAAGCTGAGGCGCTAATGGCAAACGACATGCCAATCGCTCCTATCTACCAATACGTGAAATCACGTCTACTTAACCCGCATGTTGGTGGTTTCCCAATCAACAACGCGGAAGACAAGATCTTCTCGAAAGACCTATACATCAAAGCTCAATAATAAGCTTCGATTCTAAAAAGTTAATATAACTATAACGATACAGACACTACATGCGCAGGGCGCGCGTGTAGCGTCTTTCTAATTTTAATTGTCACAGACTGAAAGAGTGAGTTTATGCTTAAATTCATTATGAAAAGGATATTTGAAGCGATTCCAACCATGTTGGTGTTGATCACTATATCTTTCTTTCTCATGCGTTTCGCACCGGGTAACCCGTTTTCAAGCGAGCGTCCATTACCGCCAGAAGTTATGGCTAACATCGAAGCTAAATACGGCTTGGATAAACCAGTATTTGAACAATACACCACGTATTTGACAAATATCTTACAAGGTGACTTCGGTCCCTCTTTTAAATACCAAGATTACACAGTAAATGAGCTGATCGCGGTTGCACTTCCAGTATCTGCGAAGGTAGGTTTCGTTGCCTTTATCTTCACACTATTGATGGGGGTCACCGTCGGGACGATTGCCGCCTTGAAGCACAATACCTGGGTCGACTACACCATAATGTCGACCGCCATGCTCGGGGTGGTGATGCCATCCTTCGTGTTGGCACCGGCGCTTATTTACCTTTTCTCCCTGCACTGGAACATATTCCCAGCAGGTGGTTGGCATGGCGGTACATTTATGTACATCGTGCTGCCTGTTATCGCGATGTCTCTTCTTTACGTAGCAACCTTTGCTCGTATTACTCGCGGTAGCATGATTGAAACGCTAAACAGTAACTTTATCCGAACTGCTCGTGCAAAAGGTCTAAGCTACCGTTATATCATTCTAAAACATGCACTTAAGCCAGCAATGCTGCCTGTTGTTTCTTACATGGGACCTGCGTTCGTAGGTATCATCACAGGTTCAGTTGTTGTTGAAACCATCTTCGGCCTACCAGGTATCGGTAAGCTGTTTGTTAACGCCGCGTTTAACCGTGACTACTCGCTAGTAATGGGTGTAACCATCTTGATTGGTTTCCTATTCATCTTGTTCAACGCAATCGTTGATATTTTGCTAGCGCTGATTGACCCGAAAATTCGCTACTAACAGGGACGCATGGTTATGTTGAAGAAAAAAGAAAATTTAGAAGCGATCGAAAAGTTCTCTGAGAGCTTAGAGATTGAAGGTCGTAGTTTGTGGCAGGACGCGCGCATTCGTTTCATGCGAAACAAAGCAGCAATGGTGAGCCTGTTCATTCTTACGCTTATGGTACTGGCAGTTATCTTCTTACCGATGCTGGCTCAGTACACTTATGATGATACTGACTGGTACGCAATGCACGTTGGTCCGAATGCGGATCACTGGTTTGGTACAGATAGCTTAGGTCGTGATTTGTACGTTCGTACTCTTGTCGGTGGTCGCATCTCATTGATGGTTGGTGTGATGGGTGCATTCGTAGCGGTACTGATTGGTACGCTTTACGGTGCCGCTTCTGGCTTCATCGGTGGTCGTACTGACCGAGTGATGATGCGTATCCTAGAGATTTTGTACGCAGTACCATTCATGTTCCTAGTTATCGTACTGGTAACGTTCTTTGGTCGTAACATCATCCTGATCTTCGTTGCTATTGGTGCGATTGCTTGGCTAGATATGGCGCGTATTGTACGTGGTCAAACGTTGAGCCTACGCAGTAAAGAGTTCATTGAAGCTGCACACGTATGTGGTGTAAGCAAATGGAAGATCATTACACGCCACATCGTACCGAACGTACTGGGTATCGTAACGGTTTACTCTACGCTGCTTATTCCAAGCATGATCCTTACAGAGTCATTCTTATCTTTCCTTGGTCTTGGTGTTCAAGAGCCTATGACAAGCTGGGGCGCATTGCTTCAAGAAGGTTCGCAAACAATGGAAGTTGCAATCTGGCAATTAACATTCCCTGCGGCATTCATGGTAGTTACGCTGTTCTGCTTTAACTACGTAGGTGATGGTCTGCGCGACGCGCTTGATCCAAAAGACAGATAAAGAAATAGCAATTAAAAGCTATAAAAGATTAAGGAAGCAATAATGAGCTTATTAGATGTCAAAGATCTGCGCGTCGAATTTACCACGCAAGATGGTATCGTAACCGCAGTAAACGACCTGAACTTCTCACTCAATCAAGGCGAAACGCTGGGTATTGTTGGTGAGTCGGGTTCGGGTAAATCTCAAACGGTATTTGCACTGATGGGACTGCTGGCTAAGAACGGCATCATCTCAGGCAGTGCAAAGTTTGAAGGTAATGAGATTCTCAATCTACCTGAGAAAGCACTGAACAAAGTTCGTGCTGAACAGATCGCGATGATCTTCCAAGATCCAATGACCTCACTGAACCCTTACATGAAAGTAAGTGATCAGTTGATGGAAGTACTTATGCTGCATAAAGGCATGGGTAAAGCAGAAGCGTTTGAAGAATCAGTACGCATGCTTGAAGCGGTGAAAATCCCTGAAGCACGCAAGCGTATCACTATGTACCCGCACGAGTTTTCGGGCGGTATGCGTCAGCGTGTGATGATCGCAATGGCACTGCTGTGTCGTCCTAAATTGCTTATCGCTGATGAACCAACAACGGCACTGGATGTAACCATTCAAGCGCAAATCATGGAATTGCTGAACGAACTTAAAGATGAGTTCAATACGGCAATCATCATGATCACCCATGACTTGGGTGTTGTTGCTGGCTCATGTGACAAAGTACTTGTGATGTACGCGGGTCGTACAATGGAATACGGCACGGTTGATGAAATCTTCTACGAGCCAAGCCATCCATATGCGGAAGGCCTGCTTAAAGCGATTCCTCGTTTGGATACCGAAGGTGAAATTCTACCGACGATTCCAGGTAACCCACCTAACTTACTTCGCCTACCAACAGGTTGTCCTTACCAAGACCGTTGTCACCGCGTAATGGACCGTTGTAAGCAAGAAGCACCGATTTTGCAGCCATTCGCTAAAGACCGTCAGCGTGCTTGTTTTTCAGATTGGGAGACTTGGACAAAATGAGTAAAGAATTACTATTAGATATTAAAGACCTGAAAGTTCACTTTAGCATTGCGGCTAAGTCTGCTTGGCCTTGGGCAAAACCATCAAACCTTAAAGCGGTTGATGGGGTTGATGTTCACCTTTACGAAGGTGAAACACTAGGCGTAGTAGGTGAGTCTGGTTGTGGTAAATCAACTTTTGCTCGTGCGATTATCGGCTTGGTTGAAGCGACTGAAGGGCAAGTGATGTGGTTAGGTCAAGACCTAACTAAGATGCAGGAAGTGAAGCGTCGTGAGACTCGTAAAGAGATTCAGATGATCTTCCAAGACCCGCTAGCGTCGCTTAACCCACGTATGTCAGTAGGCGATATCATTGCTGAGCCTCTAGAGACTTTCTTCCCTGAACTTTCTAAACAAGAAGTAAAGGACAGAGTTAAAGAGATGATGGCAAAGGTTGGTCTACTACCAAACGTAATCAACCGTTACCCACATGAATTCTCTGGTGGTCAGTGTCAGCGTATTGGTATTGCACGTGCGCTTATCTTGAAACCTAAGATGATCATCTGTGATGAACCTGTTTCTGCATTGGATGTATCTATCCAAGCTCAAGTAGTTAACCTTCTGAAAGAGCTACAGAAAGAACTTGGTTTGTCTTTGGTATTCATCGCGCACGACTTGTCAGTGGTTAAACACATCTCTGACCGTGTCTTGGTGATGTACCTAGGTAACGCGGTAGAGCTTGGTGAATCAGATGCCTTATTCTCTGACCCTAAACACCCGTACACCAAAGCGTTGATGTCTGCAGTTCCGATTCCAGACCCTCGTCTAGAGCGCAACAAAACGATTCAGATGTTGGAGGGTGATTTACCATCGCCAATCAATCCACCATCAGGTTGTGTGTTCCGTACGCGTTGCCCACAAGCAACAGAGGCGTGTGCGCAAACTAAGCCAACCATTCAAGGCGATGACGTACACGCAGTATCTTGCTTGCACGTACAAGTCTAGAGCCTATTTAAACCGGTTCAGCCTGTGACAGGCTTAAGCGCAACTTGTTTATGAGTTGCGCTTTTTTTGTGTCAGAACAAGCCTCCTTCAAATAATTCGAACAACTAGGCCAACTTCTTCTAGTTTTGAAAAAGTTGGCTTTTTTTATACTAGGGAAAAGCTTGGATGACAGAGGTTTGGATATGGGTAAGTTAGTTGAAGGTGTTTGGCACGACGTGTGGTACGACACCAAAGAAAGCGGTGGTAAGTTCGTTCGTGAAGATGCGGGCTTTCGTCACTGGGTAGAGAACAAACCGGGCGCGCAGTTTCAGCCGGAAAGCGGCCGTTATCACTTATACGTATCGTTAGCTTGTCCTTGGGCGCACCGCACTCTGATCTTCCGTGAGCTGAAAGACCTAACCGATCATATTGATGTGACGGTTGTTTGCCCTGACATGATGAGTGAAGGTTGGCAAATGGGGTTACCTGAACCTCTATTCGGTCACACGCGCATGCATCAAATCTACACTCAAGCCAAACCGGATTACTCGGGCAGAGTAACGGTGCCTGTGTTGTGGGATAAGAAAACCAACACCATTGTGAGTAACGAGTCGTCTGAAATCATTCGTATGTTTAACTCAGAATTTAATGAGCTAACGGGTAACACCGATGATTACTACCCGTGGGAGTTGTCCAAGAAGATTGATGAGTGGAATGATTATATCTACCCAAACATCAACAACGGCGTATACCGAACTGGCTTTGCGACAACACAAGAAGCCTACGAAGAAGCGTATGACGCCTTGTTTGAAGCCCTAGACAAAGTAGACGCTCACCTTAGCGAACATCGCTATTTAGCGGGTAACGAGATTACAGAAGCGGATTGGCGCTTGTTTACCACTCTGGTTCGATTTGATGCGGTTTATGTGGGTCACTTCAAGTGTAACAAGCAACGAATTGCGGATTACAAACATATCCAAGGTTATCTAAAAGAGCTCTATCAAATAGAGGGTATTAAAGAGACTACGGATTTCTACCACATCAAGCGCCACTACTATTACAGCCACACTGGTATCAACCCGACTCAAGTGGTGCCTAAAGGGCCTGATCTGGATTTAGATTCGCCTCACGGACGTGGTTAGAATCATTAATTAATCCGCTTTTCTTCAGGCGTAAAAAAACCCTAGATAAACATCTAGGGTTTTTGCTTTTTACAAAAGAAAAATTAGTTAATTACTTTTTCTTCAGCTTGTGCAGCTTGGTCTGCTTGGATAGCCGTTAGAGCTACTGTGTAAACGATATCGTCTACTAGAGCGCCACGAGACAAGTCATTTACTGGCTTGCGCATACCTTGAAGCATTGGACCGATAGATACTAGATCTGCTGAACGCTGTACAGCTTTGTAAGTCGTGTTACCCGTGTTTAAGTCTGGGAATACGAATACTGTCGCTTTACCTGCAACTGGAGAGTTAGGCGCTTTAGAAGCGGCTACGTTTTCCATGATTGCTGCATCGTACTGTAGAGGACCGTCGATCACTAGATCAGGACGCTTCTCTTGAGCAAGTTTCGTTGCTTCACGTACTTTATCTACGTCTGCACCCTTACCAGATTCACCAGTAGAGTAAGAGATCATAGCAACGCGTGGGTCGATACCGAATGCCGCAGCAGAATCTGCAGATTGGATAGCGATTTCAGCAAGCTGTTCAGCTGTTGGATCTGGGTTGATCGCACAGTCACCGTATACAAGAACTTGATCAGGCAGAAGCATGAAGAAGATTGAAGATACGATAGAAGCATCAGGAGCAGTCTTGATGATCTGGAACGGAGGAACGATTGTGTTCGCCGTTGTGTGAACAGCACCAGAAACTAGGCCATCAACTTCGCCAGCTTCAAGCATCATAGTACCTAGGAATACTGAATCTTCTAGCTTCTCACGAGCAACAACTTCAGTCATACCTTTAGCGCCACGAAGTTCTACTAGACGAGCTACGTAGTTTTCGCGAACTGATGCAGAATCGATGATCTCAACGCCAGCGCCAAGCTCAACACCTTGCTGTGCTGCAACGCGACGGATTTCTTCAGGGTTACCTAGAAGTACACACGTTGCGATACCGCGCTCAGCACAGATAGCCGCAGCTTTAACTGTACGTGGCTCATCACCTTCAGGAAGAACGATGCGCTTAGCCGCTTTACGAGCAAATTCAGTTAGCTGGTAACGGAATGCTGGTGGGCTTAGACGACGGATGCCTTGAGTACCTTCAGATAGAGAATCAATCCAAGGGCCATCAATGTGGCTTGCAACGTGATCGTTAACGAACTCGATACGCTCTTTATCGTCTGCAGGCACTTCTAGGTTGAAGCTCTGTAGGTTTAGAGACGTCTGCCAAGTGTTACCTTGAGCTTTGAAGATCGGTAGACCTGAAGCGAATGCTGGTGCACAAAGGTTAGCAATGCTTTCTGGAATGTCGTAACCGCCAGTCAGTAGGATTGCGCCAATCTCAACACCGTTTTTCGCAGCAAGAGCCGCAGCAACGATAACGTCAGGACGGTCTGCAGAAGTTACTAGCAGTGAACCTGGCTTAAAGTGCTCAATCATGTGCGGTAGAGAACGTGCACAGAAAGTGATGCTTTTAATACGACGAGTCGCGATTTCACCTTCGTTGATGATTTCAGCGTTAAGGTGCTTAGCCATATCAACCGCACGAGTTGCGATTAGGTCGATGCTCCATGGCACGCAGCCAAGAACACGGATAGGGCTAGAGTTGAAGATTTGCATTACTTCAAGGTTCGCTTGCTGAGCGCTGTCTGCATCATCAAAGATTTCAGATAGGTCAGGGCGAGTACGGCCAGCTTCATCAACAGGAGCGTTAAGCTTGTTGATGATTACGCCTTTGATGTTCTTGTTCTTAGTACCGCCGAAGTTAGAACATGCTACTTCGATACGCTCTTTAAGTTGCGTAGGGTTGTCAGTACCAGGAGTCGCAACGAATACGATCTCCGCGCCAAGTGTTTTTGCGATTTCCGCGTTCACTTGGTTAGCAAATGGGTGCTTACGAGTAGGTACTAGACCTTCGATTAGCGTAACTTCTGCGTCTTTGTTGATCTTGTTGTATTGCTCAACAACAGACTCAAGAAGCTCGTCCATTTTTTCGCTACCGATCAAAGCTTCAGCTTTAGTCATTGCGATTGGCTCACCAATCTTAATGTCGCTGTTTGCGCTGATGATAGTAGACGTTAGATCTGGTTGGTTACCACCGCTGCGAGGCTGAGCGATTGGCTTGTAGAAAGAAACACTTACGCCCTTACGCTCCATAGCGCGAAGAACACCCATGCTAACACTAGTAAGACCAACACCAGCGCTTGTAGGGATAAGCATAATAGTACGTGACATTGACGAACACCTTTGACTATTGGAAATAAAAAAAGCTCAACTGCTATTCCCACCGATATTTAAATTGGGGTAGGAATAGAAGTTGAGCCCCATTTTCTTGATATGAAAAACTGACTAGCTTCGAATGAAGCTAGTCAGGAAAATCAATTAAAGACCTGCTAGTTTCGCAGTGTCTTCAGCAATTACTAGCTCTTCGTTAGTAGAGATAACCATTGCAGGGATACGGCTGTTAGCTGTAGTGATAGTACCTTCGCCGCCGAAACGAGCTTTAAGGTTAGCTTCACCGTCAACTTCGATACCGAAGATGCCTAGGCGGTTAAGAACCATTTCACGGATTGGGCCTGAGTTCTCGCCGATGCCGCCAGTGAAAGTGATTGCGTCTAGACGACCTTCTAGAGTTGCAGTGTAACCAGCTACGTACTTAGCTAGACGGTGACAGAACACGTCCATTGCACGAGTTGCTTCTTCTTTCTCACCGTAGTTGTCTTCAACGAAACGACAGTCAGAAGTCACTTCAGTTAGACCAGCAAGACCAGACTCTTTAGTTAGCATGTTGTTGATTTCTTCAACAGAGTAACCAAGTGCGTCGTGTAGGTGGAAGATGATTGCAGGGTCTAGGTCACCACAACGAGTACCCATTACAAGACCTTCAAGAGGAGTAAGACCCATAGAAGTGTCTACAGATTTACCGTTCTTGATTGCACATACAGAAGCGCCGTTACCTAGGTGACAGTTGATGATGTTAACTTCTTCAACTGGCTTGTTTAGTAGGCCTGCAACTTCACGAGTGATGAATAGGTGAGAAGTACCGTGCATGCCGTAACGACGGATGCCGTGCTCTTTGTACAGGTTGTACGGTAGAGCGTATAGGTAAGACTCAGAAGGCATTGTTTGGTGGAACGCAGTGTCAAAAACAGCAACGTTTTGTAGACCAGGGAAGTTCTGTTGAGCCGCTTCGATACCGATAAGGTGAGCAGGGTTGTGAAGAGGCGCGAAAGTCGCAGCGTCTTGAATACCCTTAAGAACTTCATCAGTGATAAGTGCAGAAGAAGTGAACTGCTCGCCACCGTGTACGATACGGTGACCGATAGCGCCAAGGTTAGCTTTAAGCTCAGGCTTAGAAGCAAGAATAGTTTCTACCATGAAAGATAGTGCTTCTACGTGAGCTGCGCCCGCGCCTAGTTGTGCTTCATGCTTGCCATCAAGTTTCCACTTCATACGAGCTTCTGGAAGACCTAGACACTCAGCAAGACCAGTTAGGTGCTCTGCACCTGTTTCTGCATCAACAACAGCGAATTTAAGAGAAGAACTACCACAGTTTAAAACTAAAACTAGCTTAGACATTAATGACTACCTGTTTATTTTTCTGATCGAAATCAGTTAAGGATGAAAATTAATCTCAAGAATAGTCGAAGCACATAGGCTTGCGTACTAACCTTGGTCAAAAAAACGTTAATTTCCGTATAAAGTGAAAGCGCTCTTTATCAAAAAGAGGCTTGTGCATTCCTTGCAGAAGTCTTCTCAAAGTTGCTTAAATTGTAAATAAGGGCAACAATGAGATTGAGGTCTGCAAATAATAGCGATATTGTGCAAATATAACAAAAAAATTTGAAAGAATATTATTTTTCGTCAAATTTTTGTGTTTTTAGTTGATGATTTCAACTTTTTTTTAATGGGAGACTCATATGAGCAATAGAGTTGGTTTAGCTAGTAGTTTAAAAGATGGCCAAAAGTACATGGATCTCTGGCCCGTCCGAAAAGAGTTAAACGCGATCTTCCCAGAACAACGCATTATTAAAGCGACCCGTTTTGGCGTGAAAGTGATGCCTGCGATTGCCGCTATCAGTGTTCTTACACAAATGGTCTTTAATAATTACCAAGCGATGCCACAGGCTGTGGTTATGGCTTTGTTTGCGATCAGCTTGCCGCTACAAGGTATGTGGTGGTTGGGCAATCGCTCAAATACACAACTTCCGCCGGCGCTAGTATCGTGGTACCGCGAACTGCATGAAAAGATCACTGAAACGGGTTTTGCGTTAGAGCCTATGAAGCCGCGCCCTCGCTATAAAGAATTGGCAATCATTTTAAATCGTGCCTTTCGTCAGTTAGATAAATCCTCAATGGAGCGTTGGTTCTAAAGAATCCCAGCTCTCCCTCTTGTCTGAGAACAACTATTCATCTTCTATAGCTTGTTCTCAGATTTGCTCCTCTTTTTGTTACCTCGCTTACTTTCCGTTTAGCTTACCTGTCCTTATTCACTTGGTTTCTTACCTTCCTCCGAAGTCAATATAACCTTTCTCACATAACTCGAGCCTTGTTGCATTTTTGTTAAATATCACTTCAAGTTATCAATGGTTACTGGTAATAATGTCAATAGTGATTTTGATGTTGTTCTCTTTGAGCGAGTAATGACGGGTAGAGCTTGATTCAGGGAGCGATAATGAGTTCTGTAAGAAAGGTATTGGCAGCGGTTTTAAGTTGCTTGATGTTGCTATGGACTGGCAATGCAATGGCAAACGTTGCCAAAGTGTCGGTTTCACAAGTTGTTGACCATCCAGATCTGAATGCGACACGTTTAGGGCTTCTTGAAGGATTGAGAGCCAATGGTTATGAACCCGGTAAGAACTTAGAATTCTCCTATGAAATGGCGAATGGTAACCCGGCTCAGGCAGCCAAGATTGCCAGAGAGCTCGTCAGTGAAAATCCACATGTACTTGTTGGTATCGCGACACCGACTTCACAAGCCTTAGTGTCGGCGACTCGCTCGATTCCTATCGTGTTTACCGCGGTTACGGATCCTATCGGCGCTAGGCTCGTTAAACAATTAGAAAAGCCGGGGCGTAATGTCACGGGGCTTTCTGACTTATCTCCGATCACTCAGCATGTGTCATTAATCAAAGAACTGCTCCCTGAAGCTAATTCAATCGGTGTAGTTTACAACCCAGCAGAAGCAAATGCCGTTGCGTTAGTTGGGTTATTGAGAAAGGCAACTCGAGATTTCGGTTATACACTTCACACCGAAAAAGCGCTGACTGTTGACGATGTCGAAGCAAAAGCAGAATCCATTGCTAAGAAGTCCGATGTTATCTATGCCTTGACCGATAATACGGTTGCAAGCGGCATGGAGGGTCTTATCAAAGCGGCTAACCATGCAGATACGCCAGTCGTCGCAGGCGCCACATCTTATGTCGGAAAGGGAGCGATTGCTGGTTTAGGTCTAGATTATTATGATGTTGGGGTTCAGACCGCGGATTATGTCGCAGCCATTCTGGAAGGACAGAAGCCCGGGAAGTTGAGTGTCAAAACTGCGCAGAGTTCTCAGCTGGTGGTCAACCTAGATGCTGCTCGTGAGCTTGGCGTGACAGTGCCTCAGTCTGTGATTGATCGTGCAATCGTTAGCCGGTGAATTGAGTTTGGTGTTAGGTGAACTAATAGGTCATAAGTCATATTATTAACAGCATAGGAATGGGCTCAGATAAACAGAACTAACCTGCTCTATATGTTCGCGCTTCTCTATTTTATTCATTTGTAAGCGGTTATTTTACCGTTAGGTGCGTTGTTAATATCAATTTACATTATTTTACGTCGAGCGAATTGCCGATTAATGTAATAATATTAATGGGGCAAATGAAAATAGCTGAACGCTAAGAGCACACTATATGAAAGTAAATAGGCACTTTAGCCTTACCTTTGTCTTCGGGTTTCCCGCAGTGATCGCCGCGATGTTACTTGGCCTAATAGGAAAGAATCATTTTGACGCGGTAGAAAAAGATATCAGTAGTGAGTTTCATCGTATTGAAGATGTGTTCAAAAGAACCACAAAAGTGGCGACAGCCCTAGACTACAGCTTCTCCAACTACTACAAATCTGGAAACCCTCTCTTTCTCGATCACAACAAACAAGTTGTGGATGGGCTTTGCCAAATCTGGCCTATTGATGTATTACTCCTCGCAGATGGTAAAACTTCAGACATTCCCTCTGTCGATATCGACTATATGCTAATCGGTCAAGAGTCTCTTTGTTCTGAAAGTAGTGATAGTTATAAGAGCGCGTCAGAAAAAATAGCGTTAGCTCCTATTCTTTCATTTTTATCCCAGCTTGATGAATACCATGACGGCGTGCACTTTATTGATACGAGCGGCTATGTGATCTCTTCACCAGAAGATTTTGCCAAAGGGCTGAGCAAAGAGCTGCTCTCGACTATAAAGAGTCGTCCTTACTGGCAGAAAACAGCCAACAACCCTGACCAACTCACCCTTTCAGGCCCTGGTTATCGTTTTGATTCCCTTGACCGTATAATTAGTATGACGATCCCTGTATTCCATAAAGGCGTTCACCAAGGGATGCTGTCGGTGGATATTAATGCTGACAAGCTGCTCGCAAACTCGAATGAGCATCTTGCAGGTCGGATCGATATCATTGATACCACTTTAGCGACTCCGGTAGATTCTGCGGCGTTTTATCACGAGATCAAACTGGATGGTGTCTCGTCTCACCATGCGATGTATTACAAATTAGACATCGCGAAAGAGGTTGAGCACTTTTTCGTCTACGAGAAAGACAGCCTTATTGTTGCCATCATTGTGTATCTGTTCTCAGTAACCATCTTCTTCTACGTCAATTCCAATATTGAACGTGGTTACTTCAAAGATCTCGCAGCCAAAGACCCTATGACAGGGTTATTGAATCGTCGTGGCTTAGAAGCGTTCTGGCGCAGTGTAGAGCACGATCAACTGTTTGCATTAACCGTCTTCGATATTGATGATTTTAAGTCAATTAACGACACCTACGGCCACGATAAGGGGGATGATGTGATTCGTTATATGTCGCGTCAGATCAGCAACAGTATTCGAAGCAGTGACGTTGCAGCACGGTTTGGCGGTGAAGAGTTTGTCGTTTATATGAAAGGCGAAGATCGTGAAACTTTGATGAGAACATTAGAGCGAGTGAAGAATGCGATTTGTTCCACTTCAGCCGACATTATTCCAAATGGATTTACGGTTTCTGGCGGTGTCTGCATTGTTGAAACTGAGCAAAGTAAACTTAACTTCGATGAGATATTTAAGTACGCCGATGAAAAGCTGTACGTGGCTAAGACGACGGGCAAAGACCGTCTTAAATTTTAACCACGTTATTGAATCGATGCTTTGTATGAAAATGAAAATGAAAGAGGGAAGAGCGAACGTGTCTACCAAGCAAAGCTTATTTGCACCGGTAAACACGTTTGTAGCGTTGGGTATTTAACCCTAAACATAATCTTAAACAGGTTGGCGGCGTTCTTCTTGATAACGCTGAAGGCGTTCTACAATCGGTGGCGCCTTTTTGAAAGTACGAATTTCTTTAAACAGTTCGTTCGCTTCAGGGTAGCCTTTACTTAGATAAACAAACCACTGCTTCACTCTATTGGGGTAGTACATGCCTTTGTCCCCTTTAATTTGAAACTCTGAATAGCGCAGCAAAAGTTCAATGACTTTATCCCACGGCATTTTCTGGTGGTTGTGCTTAACGACGTTACCAAGGTTTGGAATATTGAAAGCACCACGGCAGACCATTAATGAATCGACGCCTGTTGCTTCTATGCAATATTGACCATCTTGATAGTTCCAGATCTCCCCATTAGCAATCAACGGCAGAGATGTTTTTTCTCTTATTTGATTGATGAAGTCCCATTTGATTTCGCTGGCTTTATAGCCGCCAACTTTGGTTCTTGCATGCACGGTGAGTTCGTCAGCTTTGGCTTGTTCGATGGCATCGACGATTTCAAAGCACTCTTCCGGATGCTCCCAACCTAATCGAATCTTTGCGGACACAGGAATGTGTGCCGGTACCGCTTCTCGACAGGCGTTCACCACTTGATAGATGAGCTCTGGCTCTTTTAGCAATGAAGCGCCACCATTACTTTTGTTGACCGCTTTTGCTGGGCAACCAAAATTAAGATCGATCCCTTTCGCGCCTAAGCTAGCAGCTTGAAAAGCATTCTCGGCCATCCAATTTGGGTGTTGCCCTAGAAGTTGGAGATGGATTGGCACACCAGCCATGGTCTGAGAGCCTTGATGTAGCTCAGGGCAAATACGGTGGAACACATGCGGGGGAAGAAGTTGATCTACGACGCGCACAAACTCTGTCACACAGAGATCGTAATCATTAATCTCTGTGAGAATTTCACGCATTAGGTGGTCTAGAACACCCTCCATAGGGCCAAGTATTACGCGCATGTTGCTTTACCAAAACTGAATGAACCGAAAAATTCGAGGCGTGATTGTACGGTGTGCTTACAGAATTGTCACTATGAGTGTGGTGCATGTCTTAATGATGGTTTCGTCTCTTAATAGCGACATCTTTGGGAGGATGGCGTTATAATATCGAAAATGCCCAATATCCAGAGCTTTCATGACATATCAATTATTAAGCCTACCAGAATCAATCACTGACATTACTCCGCAGTTTATGGAAGGTGCAATCCTTGCCTCTAACTTAGCGACCAAACCACTCGATCCAGAAGAGTGGCTGGTTATCGTTGCGCCTGAAGCGGGTAAAGAGCTGGTAACAACGGTGACAGAACAGATTAATCGCCAGCACAACCTGATTCAGCGTAATGAATACCTATTAACAGACGTACTGGCTGAAGGTGACTTTAACGAACAGTTCGCTGATTTTTCTGAAGGCTTCATGATGGTTTGGCCAACAGTGGAAGAGCAGTGGCAGAGCGTGACAGTCGCGGATGGTACTCTGCGCATGTTGCAAGCGCTCTTAACCACCTTGATGCTTGCGATTGATGAAGAGCAAACTCAACAACAAATGATCGCTGCAGGGCTTACTAACCCACCATCGCTTGCCGATTTAGTGGGTCAAGTCGATCTGATGATCTCAGAAGTGGCAATGGCAGCGGATGAAGCTATGTTGGGCAATAAGTCCCAGAGCGTGAACCCGTTTAAAGACATCGGTCGAAACGACCTTTGCCCTTGTGAAAGCGGCAAGAAGTTTAAACAATGCTGCGGTAAAAGCAGCTAATCACGGCTTGTTGAGCAACTTAGTTTGTGTGAATAACAGACTCTCTTAATATGTTCAAAAGCTTAAGTAATAAAAAAGTCGACCTCGTGGTCGACTTTTTTGTTGTCCAAGTGTCAACGGCTTACTGTTAGTCGTTTTTCGACTTCACAAATTGAGAAATAACCACAATACCGAAAGCAACCAAGTTACCTGCAAAGATAATTACTAGCCACTGAGGCATAGAAAGATCGAAGAACTGCCACACAACCTTGCTGCAATCGCCGTAAGCCTCAAACATCCACGGAGCCCATTGGTTTAAAGGCGCCCAGCTAGGGAAGGTTACGAATAAGTCGCAGGTTGCGAAAGGGGACGGATTGAACTGGTAATCGACGTGCTCTAAAGCAAGCATCAAACCTTTGTATGCGCCAAATCCCCAGCTAGCAAGGCCTAACCAGCGTGATATTGGGTTATTCGGGGCAATCGCACCAATCATGGCGGCAACACCGATAGCGAGCATAGCAACGCGCTCATAGATACACATCACGCAAGGACCAAGCATCATCACGTGTTGGAAGAAGAGAGCGCACGCTTCAAAAAAGACAATAAAAGCCAGCAGTAAAAGCCAAGATAAACGTCCCTTAGAGAAGTCTTTGATTATTGCTAAAAAGTTCACGAATTGAATCCTGTCTATAAAATAAAAAAGCCCTGATTACTCAGAGCTTTTTATCTTGGATAAGTTTCCTAATCAACTAATATTTTTGATTAGTTAGTTATAGTTATTGTGGTTTGCGACACAATGTTTAGCTTAATGACCACCAGAGATAACTGGAGCAACGACTTCACCAGTGCGTTGAATGATCCAACCTGCATCATAGAACCATGCTGTCATTGGCTCTACGAAGAACACAATGCCTGCTAGGCCAACCAGTGCCAATACGATGGTGTATGGCAACGCCATGATAACCATGCGACCGTAAGACAATCTAATTAACGGAGCAAGTGCTGATGTTAATAGGAATAGGAATGCAGCCTGGCCGTTTGGCGTTGCAACAGAAGGTAGGTTAGTACCAGTGTTGATAGCAACAGCAAGTAGGTCGAACTGATCACGAGTGATGATGCCTTCAACCAGTGCAGTTTTCACTTCGTTAATGTAAACCGTACCGACGAACACGTTATCTGAAACCATCGATAAAATACCGTTGGCAATATAGAAGAGTGCGAGCTGTGCGCCTTTATCTTCAACGTGAAGTACTGCATCGATGACTGGCTTAAATAGAGCTTGGTCGATGATCACAGCAACAACAGCGAAGAAAACGGCAAGAAGTGCAGTAAATGGCAGCGCTTCTTCAAAGGCTTTACCCATAGAGTGTTCTTCAATAACACCCGTAAATGCTGTAGCTAAGATGATCACAGACAGGCCAATCAAACCTACTTCAGCAACGTGAAGTGCAAGGCCGACGATAAGCCAAACTGCGATTGCACTTTGAACCCATAGTTTTGCTACGTCTTGCTTTGTGCGGTTTGCACGTTCTTTGTTGTCAAACTCAACTAAGATTTGGCGAACATTCATTGGTAGTTGAGCACCGTAACCAAACACTTTGAATTTCTCGACAAGTGCACAAGTTAAAATACCGCAGAAGAAAACAGGTAGTGTTACTGGCAGCATACGGATGATAAATTCACCGAACTCCCAACCTGCTTGCTTAGCAATTACCAAGTTTTGTGGTTCACCTACCATGGTCATTACACCACCCAGTGCTGTACCCACACCAGCGTGCATTAGCAGTGAACGTAGGAAAGCACGGTAGTTTTCTAGGTCATCACGAGTTAGCTCTGAGATCTCTTCATCATGAGTATGATCGTGCGAAGACGTTGTGCCCTTGCCTGATGCAACCTTGTGGTAGATAGAGTAGAAGCCGACCGCAACGCTAATAACTACGGCGATTACTGTTAGTGCATCTAGGAATGCTGATAAGAAAGCGGCAGCAACACAGAAGGCAACGGAGAGTAAAATTTTAGATTGGATGCCAAGCAAGATCTTCGTGAAAATGAACAAAAGCAGTTCTTTCATGAAGTAAATGCCAGCAACCATGAATACGAGCAAGAGTAATACAGGAAGGTTTGCTTGCAGCTCGTGATAAACCATTTCTGGTTTGGTCATGCCAATGGCGACTGCTTGAATAGCTAATAGACCACCCGGTTGAAGTGGGTAGCATTTGAGAGCCATAGCTAGAGTGAAAATAAACTCAACCACCAATAGCCAGCCCGCAACAAATGGGTCAACTAGGAAGAAAACAAACGGGTTGATGATTAAAAAGGAAATGATGGCAAGTTTATACCAATCAGGAGCTTTACCAAGGAAGTTCTTGATAAAAGCGTTTCCGAGAGACATCGGCATGTTAATACTCTTTTATGTTGATTATGAATAGACAAGCAATACAACATTTTGAGAATCGAGCTATAGAAATTGTTAAAAACTATGACTAACAGTGACTTAGAAAAACTACATTCCATGTAATGTTCTGTGGTCTTGCCAAGTCACTCCCTTAGAAACTCAAGCACTGCTTATTTTTGAGCGCAACTTTACTCTTAGATAACATTTAGTCAACAGGAAAAGCCCTGTAGCCCTAAAAATACCTCTTTTTTGTTGAGAAACGCGATCAAAGTAGCGCAAGCATACCACTTAAAATGTGATAAAAACCGACTAGAATCAATATTTCAGCGAAATGATTGAAAATTACAGAATAACGACGGCTTATATATGATTATTACAACTTAATATTGCAAATTAATAGCTTTAAAAATATGACCAATACCATTGATTTTAAAGAAAAATTGTTGTGTTAACGGTTTGTTTAAATGGTGGTTTAGAGTCGCTTGCTTTACAAACCTGAGGTGCAAACGTGTGCTGAACTTTAGAGTTATAACTCTAACGGTGTTTAGGGTGAGTAAAATTTTTGAGGGTGTTTCCGCTAGGTGTGAACTAGTGGTATGATGAGTAAATTAGAACAGAATAATTAAATTGGATTGAAGTGTAGATGGTCATTAAGGCGAAGAGCCCGGCAGGATTTGCAGAGAAGTATATCATTGAAAGTATTTGGAATGGCCGTTTCCCTCCAGGTTCTATCTTGCCCGCAGAGCGTGAGCTTTCTGAGCTGATTGGTGTTACACGTACTACGCTTCGTGAAGTACTACAACGTCTTGCTCGTGATGGTTGGTTGACAATCCAACATGGCAAACCAACTAAAGTTAACCAGTTTATGGAAACCTCAGGTCTTCATATCCTTGATACGCTAATGACGTTGGACGTTGATAACGCAAGCAAAATGGTAGAAGACCTGCTTGCTGCTCGTACTAATATCAGCCCGATCTTTATGCGTTATGCATTCAAAGCAAACAAAGAAGCTTCAGAGCGTACTATCAGTAACGTGATTGAATCTTGTGAAGCGCTACTTGCGGCACCAACTTGGGATGAGTTCCTAGAATCGTCGCCATACGCTGACAAGATCAAACAAGCGGTAAAAGAAGATTCAGAAAAAGATGAAGCGAAACGTCAGACGATCTTAATCGCGAAGACTTTCAACTTCTATGATTACATGCTTTTCCAACGTTTGGCATTCCACTCAGGCAACCAGATTTACGGCCTGATCTTTAACGGTGTGCGTAAACTTTATGACCGTATCGGTAGCTACTACTTCTCTAACCCAGAAGCACGACGTTTAGCGATGGACTTTTATAAAGAGTTGTTCATTATCTGTGAAAGTGGCGAGCGCGAAACTTTGCCATTAGTGATTCGTAACTACGGTATCGCAAGTGCACAAGTTTGGAATGAAATGAAAACGACATTGCCGACGAACTTCACTGAAGACGACAGCTAAGCCATAGGTTTACTATTGTTGTTCCTGTTTAGTCAGTGACGTAAAGAAAACGAAAAAGCGGCGAGATAATTCAATTATCTCGCCGCTTTTTATTTATCTGTCGTTACTAGAAAATTATCAGTGGGTCAGTTACTTACCTATGACGAGTAATTTATCTATGTGTAGCAACTTAAAATTTATCTAGGAGTAGTAACTTAACCCGTAAACTCTTCTGAGTCTGGACGGTTGGTAAATTGCACACCGTTTAGAAAATCGCAAAGTAGTTGGTCTTCACACACTTTGTAGTTTTTGTTTTCTGGCTTGCGGAAGTAAGCGCCGATTTCGTACTTGCTCAAGCTAATGCCAACCACTTCTAGTACGTCCAAAACATCTTCTGCTTTCATGTTCAATGCGATACGAAGCTTCATGAAGATCATGTTGTTCGTCAGTGCAACTTCAGGTTTAGGTTGCTCGCCTTCTTTTTTGCCACGCTTAAGGTTGATGAAACCATTTAGGAATACCGCTAACTCTTTATCTTTCATCTTAGAGCATGACTTGTCGTTGTCATCTTTTAGCCAGTTAATCACTTGGTCATGAGCAACAGTCACATCAGCTTGTTCGATAGCTTTGATGATTTGTGCATTTTTAAGGTTTAGTGCGTGTTGAATACGACGCAAGATTTCGTTGTTAGTCACTGGGGATTCCTAAAAAGGGTTTTAGAGTAAAGAGGTGTTGGTTTAGCCTATTTTTGTCGACGAACCAATTTCTACTCTACATAGCATAGTTGACGGCGACTCTAACAGAGAACGCTAATTTTCGGTAGATATAAAAAATCCCCAATGCTGATTAACTCTTTCAAGTCAAAAAAGCATTAGGGATTTAGTGATGGGTGCTTGTTATCTGACTGGAGTCAGAATTACATTACACGCATACCAGGTTGAGCACCTTCGTGTGGCTCAAGGATCCATAGGTCGCTGCCGCCAGGGCCCGCTGCTAGGATCATGCCTTCAGACATACCAAACTTCATCTTACGAGGTTTTAGGTTTGCTACCATTACAGTTAGCTTGCCTTCTAGCTCTTCAGGTTTGTATGCTGATTTGATACCAGAGAATACTTGGCGAGTCTCACCACCGATGTCTAGTTGGAACTTCAGTAGTTTGTTCGCTTTTGGTACTTCTTCACAAGAGATGATACGAGCGATACGCATGTCTACTGCTGCAAAGGCATCGAACTCAATCTCGTCTGCGATTGGCTCTTTGTCTAGCTCAGTTTGGCTTGCTTGCTCTTTTTCAGCTTCTGCTTTTTCTTTCGCTGCTGCTTCAGCGGCTGCATCTTCTTTAGAAGACTCAACCATTGCTTCCACTTTCTTAGGGTCAATGCGGTTGAATAGCGCTTTGAACTTAGTGATCTCGTGATCAGTTAGCGGAGTAGCAATCGCTTCCCACGTTAGCTCTTCGTTTAGGAAAGCTTCAGTGCGAGCTGCAAGCTCTGGCATCACTGGTTTCAGGTAAGCCATCAGTACGCGGAATAGGTTAATACCTACAGAAGAAACTTGTTGAAGCTCAGCTTCTTTGCCTTCTTCTTTTGCAAGAACCCAAGGTGCTTTTTCGTCGATGTACTGGTTAGCTTTATCCGCTAGTGCAGTGATTTCACGGATAGCACGGCTGAATTCACGAGTTTCGTATAGCTCACCGATACGCTCAGCAGCAGCAACGAATTCGTTGTATAGCTCAGGCTCTGCAAATTCAGCAGCTAGCTTGCCTTCAAAACGCTTAGTAATGAAGCCAGCGTTACGAGAAGCTAGGTTAACAATCTTGTTTACTACGTCAGCGTTTACACGTTGAGTGAAGTCTTCAAGGTTAAGATCTAAGTCATCGATGCGGCTGTTTAGTTTCGCAGCGTAGTAGTAACGTAGACACTCAGGGTCTAGGTGGTTTAGGTACGTGCTTGCTTTGATGAATGTGCCTTTCGACTTAGACATCTTCGCACCGTTCACTGTTACGTAGCCGTGTACGAATACGTTGTTTGGCTTACGGAAACCTGCGCCGTCTAGCATTGCTGGCCAGAATAGGCTGTGGAAGTAAACAATGTCTTTACCGATGAAGTGGTAAAGCTCAGTTGTGCTGTCTTTCTTCCAGTATTCATCGAAGTTTAGATCGTCACGTTTGTCACATAGGTTCTTGAAAGAAGCCATGTAGCCAACAGGTGCGTCTAGCCATACGTAGAAGAACTTGTCTTTTTCGCCTGGGATTTCAAAGCCGAAGTAAGGTGCATCACGTGAGATATCCCACTGTTGCAGACCAGACTCAAACCATTCCTGCATTTTGTTTGCAGTTTCATTCTGTAGAGAGCCAGAACGAGTCCACTCTTTAAGCATGCTTTCGAACTGAGGTAGGTCGAAGAAGAAGTGCTCAGAGTCTTTCATTACTGGAGTTGCGCCAGAAACCGCTGATTTAGGGTTAATTAGCTCAGTTGGGCTGTATGTCTCACCACAGTTATCACAGTTATCACCATACTGGTCTTCTGACTTACACTTAGGGCAAGTACCTTTTACGAAGCGGTCTGGTAGGAACATCTCTTTCTCAGGATCGAAAAGCTGAGAAATAGTGCGGCTAGAAATGAAGCCGTTCTTTTTAAGTTCTAAGTAGATGTGAGAAGCCAGTTCACGGTTCTCTTCGCTGTGTGTGCTGTGGTAGTTATCAAAGCTGATATCAAAGCCAGCGAAGTCTTTTTGGTGCTCTTCACTAACAGCAGCGATCATCTCTTCTGGCGTGATACCCATCTGTTGAGCTTTAAGCATAATTGGCGTGCCGTGAGCATCGTCAGCACAGATGAAGTTTACAGTGTTGCCACGTAGACGCTGGTATCGAACCCAGATATCAGCTTGGATATGCTCAAGCATATGGCCAAGGTGAATAGAGCCGTTAGCGTACGGAAGCGCACAAGTTACCAAAAGTTGTCTTGGATCAGTTGCCATACTTAATAATTCGCTTTTTTGATAGGTATAAATTTGAGAGGTAATACTACTTTATAACGTGTGATACGCCAAGGTATCAGACTAAGGATTCCCCTAGTTTTTTAGGGGTTCAGTCTTCATCTCGTGGGTGATAGCATAAATAAAAAAAGGAGTCCCAATGCGTAACTTTACTTCTAAGCAAGATTTCTGTTCATGGTTGAATGAGTTCGAGTCACCAATCCTCATCCCAGAGTGGGCGCTACACCAAAATATTGTATCGGTTGATCCGCGTGGATCATTTGTTATCACCTTACCTTTTGCCGCTAATCAGCTTGCGGTTGAATTGGAACAGTGGATTCACTCTCAGATTGAACAACAGCTTGTTAGCGCTTTTCAGTTTGAAGTGAAGGTGAAGCCGTCTGCGTTAGAAACCACGGTTGCGACACCATTGAAGGGGGTGAAGAACATCATCGCCGTGACATCTGCAAAGGGTGGGGTGGGTAAATCGACCACTTCAGTCAACCTTGCTTTGGCTTTATCTAAGTCTGGTTCAAAAGTGGGTTTGTTGGATGCGGATATCTATGGTCCTTCTGTACCTATGATGCTTGGCCAATTAGATGCGAAACCAGAAGTCCAGAATAACAAGTGGATGATGCCAATCGAAGCGCACGGTATTTTCACTCACTCTATCGGTTATCTTGTGTCGAAAGATGACGCTGCGATTTGGCGCGGTCCAATGGCGGCCAAGGCTTTAGGTCAGCTTGTTAACGAAACCGTATGGCCAGAGTTGGATTATCTAGTTATTGATATGCCACCGGGCACGGGCGATATTCAGCTGACGTTATCGCAACAGATCCCAGTGACCGGGGCTGTAGTGGTGACCACTCCTCAAGATTTGGCGCTAGCGGATGCACGTAAAGGCGTAGCGATGTTTGATAAGGTGAGTGTGCCAGTCGCAGGCTTAGTTGAAAACATGAGCTATCATATTTGTAGTCACTGTGGTGAGAAAGAGCATATCTTTGGTGTTGGTGGTGCCGAAGCTATGTCAGAAGAGTTTTACCTCGATATTTTGGCACAGATCCCTCTTCATATTGATGTGCGAGAAGATATCGATGCAGGTTGCCCGACGGTGATTCGTCGTCCAGATAGTGAACATACACGTCACTACTTAGAGCTTGCAGAGAATGTGGCTGCGAAGATGTTCTGGACCGGCAAGGCGAGACCAGAAGCGATTAACTTCTCTATGGTTGAATAACGAATCTATGGTTGAATAGCGCAAGTTAATCACAAAGTCGTTTAAATATAGTTTGGATTAGATAAACAGCGGTGGATTTAAGTCAATATCCATTGGGCTTGTGCAAATAGTTGTAGGCAAGTTATTTGAAAGCAAACGATTGCATTCATTAAATGCATTGATATCATCAATTTGACTGCAATTAGCTAAAATGGCGACTAGAATCTATGTGCTTTAGCCCCTATAATCAGGCGGTTTATCTCTTCCCACCACCAAACCATATCGGGTGCAAAATTAATGTCTGATAATAATCAATGTGTCATCGTAGGTATCGCTGGCGCTTCAGCTTCAGGAAAAAGTCTGATTGCTAGTACAATTTATAATGAATTGCGCGAAAAAGTAGGCGACCATCAAATTGGTGTTATCACGGAAGATTGCTATTACAGCGACCAAAGCCACTTGAGTATGGAAGAGCGTGTTAAAACTAACTACGATCACCCAAATGCACTAGATCATGATCTTTTATGTGAACATCTACAGCAGCTAATGAGTGGCAACGCCGTAGAAGTTCCTGAATACAGCTACACAGAGCACACACGTACTTCTGAAACGACTACACTTACTCCAAAGAAAGTGATCATTTTAGAGGGTATTCTGCTTCTAACAGACCCGCGTCTTCGTAAACTAATGCACGCAAGTGTGTTTATGGATACACCATTAGACATCTGTCTATTACGCCGTGTTAAGCGTGATGTAGAAGAGCGTGGTCGTACAATGGACACTGTACTTAAGCAATACCAAGAAACAGTACGTCCAATGTTCATGCAGTTTATCGAGCCTTCAAAACAACATGCAGACATCATCGTTCCTCGTGGTGGTAAAAACCGTATTGCGATTGATGTGCTAAAAGCGCACATTGCGAAGTTGTTGAAGTCTTAATCGAATAAAATTTTGCCTAAGTGACTCACTTAGCTTTATTTTTTACCGAATCAGTGGCACTTTTATAGTGCCACTTTCTTTTGGAATCTAAGCAAGGAATATGCGGATGAAGAAACTACTCATTTTCATAGCTGTACCAGTGTTTGTTGTCGTTGCAGCAATTCTGGCACTAGTGCTGTTAGTGAATCCCAACCAATTTAAGCCATTAATTGTCGAACAAGCCCAAAAACACACAGGCCTAGAGCTAGTGATCGAGGGTGATATCAGCTGGCAATTCTTCCCATCCATTGGCTTTGAACTTGGTCAAACTGAATTACGCAACCCTGAAGGTTTTACGCAACCTAACCTATTTAAGGTTGATACCGTTGGCGTTGTCGTTTCGGTTACTCCGCTATTTAGCAACCAACTAGAGATCGGCAACATTACTCTAGATGGTGCAGAATTCTATTTAGAAACGCTTAAAGATGGTCGCAAGAACATTGATGCACTAACGCAAGCGTCAGCGCCTCAAGAATCTGAGCCTGCAGCAGGCACAAGTTCTGAATCAGCGCCTGCCCCTCAAGAGCAAACTACCACAGACGCATCGGGTTGGACGATCAACCTTGCAGGCGTAACTGTATCAAACGCATTGTTTGAAATGGACGACAAGCAAGCGGGTTCATTCACTAAGCTATACGATGTGTCTTTGAATCTTTCTGAGTTTGCCGTTGATACATGGACAACCGCGACATTTGCGGCTTCTGGTGAGAACAATCAACAGAAGTTCTCTGCACAAGGCAGTGCAGAATTCAAATTAGCTGAAGGCTTTGCAAGTTACGCACTTCGTAATATCGACTTAAACGCTAAGTTCAATGATCCAGCGACGTCGATTGAGTCAGCAAAAATTGGCTTGAATACGTTTGAGTTCGATAAGGTAAACCAACTGACTTACGCTGTAATCGGTAATGCAGCTGGCCTTGACCTTGATCTTAAAGGTGGCGGTGAACTTACTGTTGATAGCGCGATTTCAAAAGTAACGCTGAACAAGTTAACGTTAGACTCAACATTCAAAGGCAACACGCTTCCTCAGTCTCCAATGAAAGTCGACATGCTGTCTGACTTAAGCTTCGATCTTAACAAGAGCCACCTGAGCTTTGTGTTAGAGAAGCTTCAAGCTAACGCTATTGCATTAGACGGTAAAGCAGACGTAACCCTATCTGAAATACCAAAGGTTCGTTTCTCTCTTCATAGCCCGAATATTGATTTGGACGAGTTCCTAGGCTTAGGCAATACAACAGAAACCGCGAGCACAGCGCCTTCTGGTTCTGCTGGTGGCTCAACGTCAAACTCTGGTAGTTCAGCTCCTGCTAAAGAAGTGGAACCTGATCTGTCGGCTCTGAAAACGTTAGACGTGAAAGGTGACATCACGATTGATAAGTTCAAGGCGAACAACGCGAAGATGCAGAATGTTAAAACCGCATTTTCGGTTAACCGTGGTATCGCAGAGCTAACCTCATTCACCTCGAATCTTTACCAAGGTTCTATTTCTGCTACTGCAAAGTTAGACGCTCGTAAAACACCAGCGACTTACACGGCTAAGAAGAAAATCAAAGGCGTGAAAGTACAACCGTTACTGGTTGATGTTGCAGATAACGATATGCTGGAAGGTACCGGTAATATTGATGTCAACGTGAAAGGTAAGAGTCTAACTCCGACGGGTATCAAGAAAAACCTAGTCGGTACTATCGCGATTAACTTTGAAGATGGTGCAGTTAACGGCATCAACGTAGCTCAACTGATTCGAGAAAACTACGCTAAGATCAAGGGCGAGAAAGTTGAAAGCACAAATGAAGCTCAAAAAACGGACTTCAGTGCAATGAAAGCGACGCTGAAAGTGGATAAAGGTTGGGTTTCAACTAACGACTTATCAGCACAGTCGCCACTGTTACGTGTGACAGGTCAAGGTAAAGCAAACTTCATCAATGAAACGGTCGACTTCCTTGTGCGTACATCAATTGTGGGTTCACTTGAAGGTCAGGGCGGTAAGAGCATCGACGACCTGAAAGATGTGACTATCCCAATTAAGGTAACAGGTCAGTGGGCAGCCCCGAAATTTGCACTTGTTTTTGATGATGTATTGAAACAGAAAGCACAGAAAGAAATTGATCGTGGTTTAGAAAAGTTAGACGAAAAGTACGGTGACAAGATCAAAGATGAGAAAACAAGAGACGCAGTAAACGGTCTACTAAAAGGTTTGTTTAACTAGTCTTCATCTCATTTAAAAATGAACAAAGCGCCACTCCTGTTGTAGGAATGGCGCTTTTTATTTTTGGCTCGATAATACTCAAGAGAGATTCCCTATGACACTCGTCCCTCGCTCTAGGGAATGACGATAGGCCGTCGTCCTTTGTTCAAGAGCGTAACGGCCTAGTGGTCGTCATCCTCGAGAGGGAAGAATGACCGAGTCGGGGATCTCTGGTTGAAGGTGATTACCAGTCAACGCCTTGTAGCGCTTTAACACCAGATTCAAAAGCGTGTTTCACATTGCGAACTTCAGATACTGTATCTGCTATCTCAGTAAGAGTACGGTGCGCGCCACGACCTGTAATGATGACAGACTGCATCTTCGGGCGGTTATTCAACGCCTCAACCACTTCATCGAGTTCGATGTAACCGTAGCTAACCATGTAAGTCAGTTCATCAAACAGAATCACATCGATCGACTCATCAGCCAGCATGCGTTGGCACTCTTTCCATACACGCTGCGCAGCTTCAATATCTTGCGCTTTGTTCTGAGTTTCCCAAGTAAAGCCTGTGCCCATGACTTGGAACTCGACATCAAGCTTTTGCAGAACGTTTTTTTCGCCGTTATCCCAGGTACCTTTAACAAACTGAGCAACGGCGCATTTCTTACCATGACCAACTGCACGTGTAATCGTACCAAAACCGGATGTTGATTTACCTTTACCGTTACCCGTGATGACCAGCAATAGGCCTTTTACTTCTTGTGCTGCAGCGACACGTGCATCGACTTGTTCTTTTACTTTCTGTTGTCTTGCTTTGTGGCGTTGTTCTTTGTTGTCTTCAGTCGACATAACAAATCCTTTTAAGTTGTGATTGCGTCTATCATAGCCTAACTTAACGATAGCAAAAACCATCGGAAGAACAGGTGATTAGGGATGAAAAAGATACTCGTAGTTTGTATGGGGAATATTTGCCGCTCGCCAACAGGTGAAGCGGTGCTAAGGAAGAAAGCGCAACAGCTGGATATTGATGTTGTGGTCGACTCTGCGGGGACGATTGGTTTTCATCAAGGCAACCCGCCAGACTCGCGATCCAAATCTGCAGGAGAGAAGCGAGGCTACAGCTTTAAGGGGATTACTTCTCGTAAAGTGGTTGATAATGACTTCGAAGAATTTGACCTGATACTCGCGGCAGATAGAGCCAATTTAGACGACTTAATGAGCCAGTGTCCAGCTCACTTCCAATACAAGCTTGCGTTATTTTTAAGCTTTGGAGAGTCACAATATCAAGAGATCCCCGATCCGTATTATGGTGAGGGAAATGGTTTTGAATTGGTGTTGGATTTAATCGAAGAGTCTAGCGAAGCGATACTGCGTTCGATGTAGTGTAGGAACAATGTACGTCGTTTTGTTATCAGCGTAAGGGCTGACCGATAGGTATAAAAAAGGTTCATCGCGGATTAGC